>DASTDR010000147.1:0-4976 GCA_035710265.1 Gemmatimonadales bacterium
CACCCGCCCCACCGCGTCCCCGATCGACAGCTTGGGGTCGCTGCTCTCGGTCGCGAGCCGAAGGATGTCGATGCGAACGCCGCGCTCGCGCGGCGCCTGGATCCGCAACGCCGCAAGCCGGGCGTTCAGATGCTCGAAGCGCCGCAGACGATAGCGTCCGTCCTCGTCGGAGAACTCGATCTCTTCTTCTTTGCCTGCTTCGCCGCGCTTCTGCAGCCGCAGGATCAGGGTGCCGTCGACGAGCTGGACGTTGCGCAACAGGATCAGCGAGCGCGGTCCCGTGGGACCGAGCGGCGTCACCTTGACCGTGTCTTTCTCCCCCAGGCGCAGCAGCTCGTCGAAGTTGGTCTTGCCGTTCCGATGCTGGACGATGTTGATGAACGGCCGATCGAGCCGCACTTCCATGAGCACAATGCGGCCGGCCGCGAAATCGATCGGGTTATAGCCCAGCTCCGCCCGCGGAAGGAAGGCAACCAATGTCGAGTCGGGATCGAGTAGCCGGACATCCGTGAGCACCACGCCGGTGAGCAGCGACCCCCGCACCTCACCGACACTAACGGTGCCGGCCAGCGCCTTCTCGACCGCTCCGCTCGCGATCCGCGCCAGCATCGTGCGTCCCGCGCGCGTCCCGACGAGGCCGTTGAGCGCGCCGAGGAAACAGGCGAGCAGCCCGACCAGCGACCAGAGCGCGACACCGAGCGAGCGGCGCATTTAGAAAGCCTGCCCCACGGAGAACTGCACCACGACCTTTTTCCAGAAGCTCTTCGGCGCCTGCAGCGGCGGGTACTCGTCGCGGATCACGACGATGGGCCCGGGCGGATCGGTGGGCCCCGGCTGATACAGCAGCGGCCCGCGCTCGAGGGGATAGCCGTTGTACGCGGCATCGACGCGGACGGGACCGAGCGGGGTCGAGAACCGGACTCCCATTCCCGGAGTGAAACGCATACCGCTGATGCCCAGGATCTCGTCGCCGCGTTCCCATACCTGCCCACCGTCGACGAACAGGCCGAGCCGCATCCGCTGCGAGAAGATCGGAGAAGGCACACGGAGCTCGGCATTGACGATTAACGTGGTATTGCCGCCCGTGGGGGCGGTGGTCACCGCCTGGAAAACCTTCTCGCCGTTCGGGAGCGTTTGAGCACCCGAAATGGTGTCGGACACGACGTAGACACGCGGACCGAGCTCGTTTCTGCCGTAGCCACGGACCGACGTCGGACCGCCACCATAGAATCGCTGATCGGGCGGGACGTACGAGACGTTCTGTCCGGCCAGATCGATGTTCTTCGGCAGAATTGCTCCACCACGGATCCGCCAGGCAAACACCGTGCTGCGGCCGATCGGGTGGTACCTGGCATACTCGGCTTCACCCCGGTTGAATTCGTAGGGCGGCTGGGATCCGAACAGGCGCGAGGCGTTCAGGAAACTGACGGTCAACAGGCTGCCTTCGCTCGGATCGAGCAGGGCATTCACCCGGCTCCGAACGACAACCACGCTGACGGCCCCGAATTGGCGCGGGTTCCTCAGAAAGTTGCGGCTGGGTTCATCACACAGACGGAACACGCTGCAGAAGACCGCGTCGGACGCCGTGGTATGCCCGACGGAATACGAGTACCCGAGCGTAACCGGCAGGCGCCCACGCGGGTTGAACGTCATGTCGACATTGCCGCCGATCGCCTGGCGGGTGTAGATCCCGAATTCCGAGCGCCGCTCCGCCGCGAATCCGAGTGTCAACAGATGGGTCCGGGACAGGAAGGCAGGCTGCCGCACGGTTGCGCCGAACGTGTAGTCGAGGGTGTCGATCGTCCACGTTCCGGCGAACGGATTGCAGAACTGGTTGAATCCGGTCGTCCGCGGCGGCGTTCCCGCACCGAGCTTCGAAACACGCGCGGAGAGATCGAGCGTGCGTGCACCGCCGAGAAAGTCGTGTGCCGTCCAGCCGCTCTGCACGCGGAAGCAGTCGTAGGTGCCGTAGCCTGCGCCGGTGCGCACCTGGTGCCGCGGCCCTTCCCGCAGCTGAATCGCGACACGCACCGTCGAATCGGCGGCTTCCGACGGGGGGATCGAATCCACCAGCTGAACATTGACGGAGTTGAACACGCCGATTCCATACAGGTCCCGCTGTGTCTGATACAGCGCGTCCTGCTTGAACAGATTGCCCGGACGGACCGACATCACCCGGCGCACCGTACCGGTATCGATGTCCTCGAGGCCGTGAATCGCCACCTCGCCCACGCGCATACGAGGCCCCGGCTCGGCATCGAGCTCCACGGAGGCCTTCAGGTTGCCGGCTTCCGAATCGAAGTTCCTCAGCACCTCGGCGTACGGATACCCGCTGTTTCGCAAGCGATTGACGATCGTATCGGCCGAGGCCTGCAACAAAAACCGGTTGAAGGGATCCCCCACCCGCAGCGGCAGGTCGCGCTTCAGCTTGCCGAGATTCAGAATCCCGTCCACGCCGGTGATGTCGAGTTTGTCGACGCGCACCGGCTCACCTTCATGGATCCGGAACGTGATGTACACGTCGCGCGGCGTCCTGCGCACGGACGTATCGACGACCGCGTTCATGTATCCGCTCTGGCGATAGAACAGAATGAGACGGACCACGTCCCGGCGGAATTCGACTTCATTGAAGTAGCGCTTCTCTCCGAGCCCGATCCAGCGAACGGCCCAGAGAGTAGCCCACCAGCTCGAGTTTGTCGTCGCGATGACGCTCGAGAGCGTTACGTTGTCGTGGGCCCGGTTACCCTCGAACCGCAGACCCCGTACCACGCGCTCTTGGTCTTGAGCGGACAGGACGGTTGTCGCCGTGAGCGCGGCGAGGCATAAGAGATGTATGACGCGCAATTGACGTAGTTTGGCAATCTTGGCTATGTTGCGACACTTGCTTCGTACTGTCAACCTTTTCGACACCGCGACCACCGCGCTGTTCCTCTGTGCTCTCTCCGCCTGCAGCTCGTCCGGCAGCAGGTCCGAGCAGGATCGGCGCCTCGTCTATTACGAATCCTACGACCCGCGCTCGCTCGACCCGGCGCTCTCCACCGACGTGCCGACGGGCGAGATGGTCACCCTGCTGTTCGATGGGCTGACCCAGTTCGACCCCGACGGCCGGCTGCTCCCCGCGCTCTCCGACCGGTGGACCGCCGACCAGCGTGCGCAGCGCTACCAGTTTCACATCCGCCCTCGCGTCACCTTTCACGACGGCCGTCCCCTGATCGCTGCCGACGTGAAGCGCGCGTTCCTGCGCGTCCTGAACCCGCAGAGCCGGGGCGGCCGCGTGTGGCCGCTGCTGCCGATCGCCGGCGCGGCGGACTTTGCCGATGGCCGCGCGCGCGATGTGCGCGGCATCGAAGTCTTCGGCGACACCGCCGTCGCCTTCACGCTCACCGAGCCGCTGGCGGTGTTTCCAAAGTTCCTCGCGATGCCGGTGGCGGCCATCGTGCCGTCGTCGCCACCCGCGGATCTGGGACAGCGCCCCGTCGGGACCGGACCGTGGCGCTTCGTGGAATGGCAGCACGACGACTTCCTGCGCTTTGCGGCCAATTCAACCTACTGGGACGGCGCTCCCCAGAGCGAATCGCTCACCGTGCGGATCGTCCCGGAACCGCTCACGCGCGCCGCCGAGTTCCTCGCCGGCCGCCTCTCGGTCGCGGAGATTCCGTTCGGCGAGACCGGCAAGTGGGAGCGCGAGCACGGCGATTGGCTGAAGCGGAAACCGGCATTACGGGCCATCTACGTCGCACTCAATAACCGTCGCGGGCCGTTGCGCGACCCGAACGTGCGCCGCGCCCTGAACCATGCCGTGAATGTCCCCGAAATGCTGCGTACGGTCTGGAGCGGCCGCGGCGTCGCGGCGGCCGGTTCGATTCCTCCCGCGCTGGGCGGAAGTGATCCCGGACGTCGCGCGTACGCGTATGACCTCGCGACCGCGCGCCGGCTGCTGCGTGAGGCCGGCGTGGCTGGCGGTTTCGACGTGCAGTTGTGGCGTTCCGGGACCAACGTGGAGTTGGGCCGCGTGGCGCAAGCGATCCAGGCGCAGCTCGCGACGATTGGCGTTCGCGTCGAGATCGTCTCGCGTGATGCGTCCAGCATGCGCGAGGCCGTCCGCAAAGGCGATACGGACATGGCCGTGCTCGACTGGTGGGCCGACTACCCGGACGCCGACAACTTCCTGTACCCGCTCTTCTCCAGCGCGAGCTTTGGACCGGGCGGCAACTATTCCTTCTATAGTGATCCCGTCACGGACTCGCTGCTCCTCGCGGCCCGCCGCACCGTCGACCAGGACGCGCGCGAAGCGCTGTACCGGCGCATCGACCATCGCGTCTTCGAGGCGGCACCCTGGATTTATCTCTGGTTTCCGGTCGATTTGTGGGCGGCGCAGCCCGGGCTCGAGGGCTGGGACGTTCCGGTGATCTTCAACGGCCAGCGCTGGACCAAGGCTCGTGTTGCCGCTGATCGCTAGGCGGCTCCTGGCGACTATCCCCACGTTGTTCGGTGTTCTCGTCGTCGCCTTTCTCCTATTGAACGTCGTCCCCGGCGATCCCGTCGCCGAGATGGTGGGTGAACGAGCCGACTCGGCGACCATCGCCCGGCTCCGCGCCGAGCTGCATCTCGACGAGCCGATTCCCGTGCAGTTCGGCCACTATCTCTGGGGGGTCGTGCGCGGCGACCTGGGCCGCTCCTACATCACGCAGCGGCCGGTACTCGGCGATCTGGCCGAGCGGTTCCCCAAGACCCTGCAGCTCGCGGGTGCCGCGATGCTGCTTGCGGCGACCTGCGGAATCACCCTCGGCGTGCTCGCGGCGCTCCGGCCGGGCGGCGCCGTCGACCGTTTCAGCATGCTCATCGCCTACGTCGGGATTTCCTTCCCGGTCTACTGGGTCGGGCTGCTCCTGATCCTCCTGTTCGCCGTCGCGTTGCAGTGGCTGCCGCCGTCGGGCTATGGCGGGCTCGCGTTTCTGGCGCTGCCGGCGCTGACG
>DASTDR010000148.1:0-5248 GCA_035710265.1 Gemmatimonadales bacterium
CATTGGGGTAGGCCAATTTAGGAGTTAGACCCATGTGCAGGAACATCAAGACTCTCGCCAACTTCGAGCCTCCGGCCACCGACGATGAGATCCGGGCATCGGCGTTGCAGTTTGTGCGCAAGCTGAGCGGGACCACTCATCCCTCGCACGCCAACGAGGCCGTGTTCAATGCCGCCGTCGAAGACGTGACCGCCATCGCGCGGCGCCTCGTCGACTCGCTCACCACGAAGGCCTCACCCAGGAATCGTGAGGACGAGGCGCGCAAGGCCCGTGAACGGGCGGCGAAACGGTTTGGATAGCGGGTCCATCCAACGGGTTAACGCCTAAAGCGACTAGGCCCCCGCCGCAAATCCCCGTAGGCTCAACCAATGGTGGGGTGAAAAAAAACAGGCTGCGAAGACTCGCAGCCTGCGTGCTATTACGGATGCCCTGGCTCGGATTCGAACCGAGACGCCTCGCGGCACTGCCCCCTCAAGACAGCGTGTCTACCAGTTCCACCACCAGGGCGCGCGACGAAAAATAGAGAGGTTTTCGCATGAAGTACAGACAGGCAGTGCTGGTGCTCATGCTTGCGGCATGCAGCGGCCGGCGGCAGGAAACCACCTCAGACGTCCAGCCCCTGTCCGGTGCAGGAGACTGGACGACCTACAACGGCTCCCTCAGTGGTGAGCGCTACTCGACGCTGAACGAAATCACCCCCAACAACGTGTCCCGTTTGCGGCAGACCTGCGTTTTCGAGACGCAGGACACGGTGAGCTTCCAGTCGGGCATCGTTGCGGTCGGCGGCACGCTCTACTTCACGACGTTCAATACGACCTATGCGGTGGACGGCGCCACGTGCCGGGAGAAGTGGAAGTTCACTCGGCCCGAGCCGGCGAGCTTCCTCAAGGTGAATCGCGGGGTCGCGTACAATCGGGGCATGGTGTACCGCGGCACTGCCGATGGTCACGTACTCGCGATCGACGCCGAGACGGGCCAGCTGCGCTGGGATGTCGCGATCGCCGATCCCGGCAAGGGCGAGTCGGTCCCGATGGCTCCTGTTGCGTGGAATGATCTCGTCTTTGCCGGCAATGCCGGCGGCGATGTATTCGGCGTGACGGGACGCATCTACGGTCTCGATGCTGCGACCGGGCGAACAGTATGGCAGTTCAATGTCGTCCCCGACAGCGGGCCGGCGCGGGCGACCTGGCCCAAGGCCTCACCGCAGAACCCGCCCACCGGCGGCGCGACCTGGACGTCTTACGCCCTGGACGAGTTGACGGGCACGTTGTACGTGACCACCGGAAACCCGGCGCCTGATTTCGTGATCCAGCTGCGCCCCGGTGAGAACCTGTACTCGAATTCCCTGCTCGCGCTCGACGCGCGCACCGGCGCGCTGCAAGGGTACGTGCAACCGATCCGAAACGACTTTCACGACTGGGACCTTTCAGCCCCGCCGGCGCTCATCAGGACCAAGAGCGGGTTGCCGCTCGTGATCGCGGCAGGGAAAGACGGCATGGTGTATGGAATCGAGCGCGGCCGCAATGCGCGGCCGATGGGTGACGCTCCGGCTTCTGAGACGCTCGCGCTGACGATCCGCTACTCGACCGCGACCACGACGCGTGAAAATGTGAACACGGCGCTGTCATCCGAACGATTCACGCGGTTTTGTCCCGGCTCGCAGGGTGGCATCGAGTGGAACGGTCCCGCGTACCACCGGGCATCGGGCACGCTCGTGGTCAACTCAATCGACTGGTGCACCTCGGTCAAACTTCAGAATCTCGACACCCTGAAGGGCGCCCCGGGGAAACCGTGGACCGGAATGGACGATGAGCAGATGGCGTTCGGACGCATGGATCCGCCCGGTCTCTGGAAGGGCTGGATCACGGCGATCAACGCCGACGACGGGTCCGTACGGTGGAAGGTGCAGACGCCAAAGCCGATGGTCGCGGGAATCACCGCGACGGCGGCGGGGCTCGTGTTTACCGGCGACCTCGACGGCCAGGTCCTCGCCTACGACGTCACGTCGGGAAAAGCGCTGTGGCGCAAGCCCGCCGGCGGCGCGATCGGCGGCGGCGTGATTACGTACGACGCCGGCGGAAAACAACACATTGCCGCGGCCGTCGGCCTCAACTCGCCGATCTGGCCGGTTCAGGGAGGTCCCGCGCGCGTCGTTGTTTACGCGCTCCCGTGACGGGAGTCGCGCGCGCTGCGTGACGGCCGACTGCTCGCGCAAACCTGCGCCGCGCATAGCTTTCCGGCATGGAGCTATGGGTTGCGTTCGGGTTTGGCGCGGGCGTCGGAGCGCTGATCGGCTATCTGCTCGGTCGCCAGCGCGAGGTGCCCACGCCTCCTCCCGTGCGCGCGCGTGTCCCCCCGGCACAACCCCAGCAGCCATCCGCAGCCAAGCATTCGCTTCCGTCTGATTTGAAGCCGGTCGTGCTCGACGAAGGGTCGGCGAACGTGCTGAACGCGCTCAACAACCGACTGGCGGCTATCGGTGCGCTCGCCGACTTGCTCCATGGCAGCCCGCTCGATCCGGAGCGCGCGCGCGCGCTCGTGCTGCTGCACGGCGAAGTCCGCCGCGCCGCTGAAATCACCAGCCACTTCCTGGATCTCGCGGCACATCCCGCGGGGGCGGCCGAGCCCTGCGATGCGACTGTGGTCATCAGCGGCATTCTGGCCGAGCGCGAGTCCACCGTCCGCGAGCTCGGCGTGAAGGTGCACCGCCAGGTTCCGGGTGATCTCCCGCTGGTCGCCTGTCCGATGGTACAGCTCAGCGAAATCCTCACCAAGCTGCTCGACTTCTCGCTGCGACGCCTGCGCGCGGCACAGCCGCCGCGTGAGCTCAGACTCGAAGTGGTCGCGACGGGACCCTCGGTCGTGATTTCGTTATGGGACTCAGGCGCGCCGCTGGCGGTCGAGGCAGAGCAGCGGCTGGTTTCGCCGTTCCGGTTCACGCAATCGGGCGGCGGGGGCGAAGTGGAGTTCGCGCTCGCGCGCGCGCTGGCCCAATCGGCCGGCGGTTCCCTTCGACTGCGGCCACGCGGCGGCGGTAACGGCGCCGAGGTGGTCGTGACGCTACCGCGCAGTCTCCTGGGCGCCCAGGCACCGCTTGCCACCCCTCCTGAGAACCTCCCGCGCATGCGGATTCTGGTCGTGGACGACGACGCCGTGAACCGGCAGGCGATGGTACTCCTGCTCGAGCGCGAAGGGCACCAGGTGATCGCCGTCGAGAATGGCGTGGAGGCCATGGAGCAGTTGGGCGACCGTGACACGTCGTTCGACGCCGTCGTGACGGACCTGCAGATGCCCCGTCTGGGCGGGCGCGCCATGTACGAGCAGCTGGTGAATGGGCGGCCCCTGCTCGCAAAGCGCTTCGTCTTCGTGACCGGCGATCAGGCGCGGGGCGAAACCCGCACGTTTCTCGAGAACTGCGGCCAGCCGTCGGTGACGAAACCCTACGATTTAGGCGATTTAATCAGCGCGATTGGAACTGTGGCGCGCAAGAAGTAGTCTGCCTGCGCGTTTGTGCGTCTACGCGTTTGCGCGTCTAGTTGGGTGCATGCACGCGCGGGCTGCCGTAGTCACGATCCCCACCGATACTCGGTCCGGCCAACTGCAATCCACCACGGTCGTTGTTGATCCGCGCGATCCGCTGTTGAATTGATCCCGGGAATGGCTGCGTGCGGCCATTTCGGCCCAACGGACTCGTGTACCAGACCTCGGGGCCGCCTGCGTTGTCGATGAAGTTCGAGTTGATATCCACGTTTCGCCGCACGCCGTCGAACACCGACCGCGGGTCATCGAACAGGATGCCCAGGATCGTGCCGTTGCTCGTCGAGGCGTTGCAGGAACCGCCGGTCCCACGCACCTGATCGCCTGCGGGCGTCACCTCGTAGCAAATGTCGATCGGCCGGCCGACGGTATTCGGCAGGGCGGGATCATAGAAGCGGCTCGGCCGGCTGACCTGGAAGTACGGATTGAAGAACGCCAGCGTGTGGCCGTCTTCCCGACGAATGGCATTGGACGTTTCCCAGCTCTCGTGCAGCGCGTTGAAGTCGGAATTCTGTCCCACCGGCACGAGGATGTCGCGGTCCACGCAGAACCGGTCAGGAATGATCCGCACACCCCCGCCATCCGGTGAGTTCGGGGGTGTCGCGGGACCGACGGTGACCGTCGCGCGATCGCAGCTGCGCTCGAATTGACCCGGCGTGCCGATTGCCGACAGCATCGTGATATGCATCTCCGTGCCGTCGCTGCAACGGATGTGATAGACCAGCTCGTGCAGGTTGTTGGTGAACGCGTCCTTTGAGTGCGTACCCTGATGCAGCTTCGCCAGCACGTCACAGCGCACGTCGAACAGCGCGTCCGCGGCCTCGCTGCCGAAATGCATCTGAACGTCGTTCTGCCATTCGACCTTGTGCCCGAAATGGTCCTCGTTCCGGATCATCCCAGGATCGTAGATCGACTGCTGTTCATTGGCGTAGCCGAACGGAATGTCGCCGACCTCGTAATACAGCGCCGAACCACGTGGATCGCGGCCGTGGTCGTGACCAAACGAGCAACCGCTCGCGGGATCGATTGGCGGATGCCAGGTCGGGTAGCGTTTGTGATCGGGGCCGACAACCGCGTAGGCGTCGTGCTGCGCCGCCGTGCAATCGTCGTTCGGGCCCGGCGTCCAGATGCCAAAAGCGACTGCATCCCCGGTGGCCGGACCGTAGTCGGGAGCCGCCGGGCCTTCGTGGCAAGCGGCTGCCACTAATAGAAGGAGCAGAAGTGCCCGTGTCATGATTTTTTCTGGCGCTAACGTTCGCCGTGCCGCCCCTGCCCCAGCCGTGACCGCGGTCACTCCCAAATTGGCTACGCGTATTGAGTTATACTGGCGACATGCGAACTGCTGCTGCGGTCATGCT
This sequence comes from Gemmatimonadales bacterium, assembly GCA_035710265.1. GTDB lineage: Bacteria > Gemmatimonadota > Gemmatimonadetes > Gemmatimonadales > GWC2-71-9 > 20CM-2-65-7. The sequence continues at coordinate 4,896 of DASTDR010000148.1, forward strand.
CGCACTTCTGCTCGCGGGGACAGGCAATGTTGTGACTGCCCAGCGACGTCCTGCGTCGGGGGGCGGCGGCGGGGGCGGGGGCGGGGGCGGGGGCGGGGGCGGCTTCTGGTATGCGCTCGGACTCGCGCCGGGCTGGACGCGCGTGACGTGTCAGCTCTGCGGCGGCCGCCGTGAAACCGGGATCTCGGCTTTCCTGGGCCTGGGTGGGAGCGCCAGTCGAGCGCTACGGATCGGCGGCGAACTTGCCGCGTGGCGCCAGAGCGACGCAGGCGTCACGCAAACGCTCATGTCGGTCGGCGCGATCACGAACTGGTATCCCGCCGGCAAGCCTGGAGGTCTGTATCTGCGGGCCG
>DASTDR010000149.1:0-2687 GCA_035710265.1 Gemmatimonadales bacterium
GCGGCTGGTCCCCGCTCCTGAAGCAGTACCTGGCGCTGGTGCACCTCGAGTCGCAGTTCGCAAAGCCGGGGACGGAATTGCTCATGGAGATCACTGTCGAACACCGGCACAAGTCGGCGCACGCACGCGTGACGCCGTTGCCGTTCTTCGACCCCGAACGCAAGCGGGCATGAAGCGCTACGACGCGATCGTCATCGGGGGCGGCCACAACGGTCTTGTGACCGCGGCCTATCTCGCGCGCGCGGGGAAGACGGTGCTCGTGCTGGAGCGGCGGCCGCGCGTCGGCGGCGCCGCCGTCACCGAAGAGATCTTCCCCGGCTTCAAGTTCACGATGTTCTCCTACGTCGTCAGCTTGCTGCGTCCGGAGATCATCCGCGATCTCGACTTGCCGCGACACGGCCTGCACATCCTGCCGCTCGAGAGCACCGTGACGCCGATGGAGAACGGCGACTACCTCGCGGCCTGGGCCGATCACGACGAGACTCGACGCGAGCTGTATCGACACTCGCCGCGCGATGCCGAAGCGTACGACGAGTACGGCCGGCTGATGCACTTCATGGCGCAGGCGGTGAAGCCGATCCTGTCGATGGTGCCGCCGGATCCCACCTCGTTCGCCCCGGGGGATCTGGCCGGCTTGCTCAAGCTCGGCAAACACTTTCGCGGGTTGGGCGGCGAGCGGCTGCACGCGCTCGTCAAGCTGATGACGATGAGCTCCGCGGACTTCCTCGACGAGTGGTTCGAGACCGACGTGCTCAAGGCGACGAAGTCGGCGAGCGGGATCATCGGTACGTTCCTGGGGCCGCGCTCGCCTGGGACTGCGTACGTCCTCCTGCATCACTATATGGGAGAGCTGGACGGCGTCTTCCGCGCCTGGGGATTCGCCAAGGGCGGCACCGGCGCGGTCAGCGAGGCCATCGCCTCGTCCGCGCGCGCGTTCGGCGCCGAGATCCGCTGCGACGCCGGCGTTTCCAAAGTCACCGTGCGCAACGGACGCGCCACCGGCGTGGTGCTCGAGAACGGCGACGACATCGAAGCGCGGACGGTGGTCTCGAGCCTCGACCCGCGCCGCACATTCCTGCAGCTGCTCGATGCCGACCATTTGCCGGACGACTTCGTGTCGGACATCAAGCGCTTCAAGTTCCGCGGCTCGTCCGGCAAGGTGAACCTCGCGCTCGACTCGCTGCCGACCTTCACATGCATGCCCGACTCGGGCGGAGGACGCCTGCACCGCGGCGCCGTTTCGATCAGCCCCAGCCTCGACTACGTCGAGCGGGCCTACGATGACGCGAAATACGGCGAGTTCTCGCGCCGACCCTACATGGACATCGTCTTCCCGTCCATGATCGACCCCGAGATGGCGCCGCCGGGAAAGCACGTGATGTCCATCTTCGTCCAGTACGCGCCCTACAAGCTGAACGGCGGGTGGACCGATGCCACGCGCGAAGCGTTCGGCGATGCCGTCGTGAACACGGTCGAGAGCTTCGCACCGGGCTTCACGTCCAAGATTCTGCACCGGCAGGTCATCACGCCCCTCGATATCGAGCGGATCACGGGTCTTTCCGAGGGCAACATCTTCGCCGGCGAGCTCGCGCTGCAGCAGTTGTTCTTTCTCCGCCCCGCGCCGGGCTGGGCGAAGTTCGCGACCCCCGTGCGCAACTTCTATCAGTGCGGCTCCGGCACGCATCCGGGCGGCGGCATCATGGGCGCTTCGGGACGGCTCGCGGCCATGCGCATTCTCAAAGACAGTACATGACCCGCGACGGTCGGTTCGACGCGATCGTGATTGGCGCCGGCGCCAACGGGCTCGTGACCGCGCACTACCTCGCCCGCGCCGGAAAACGGGTGCTCGTGGTGGAGCAACGGCCGGCGCCCGATCCAGCCGCGGACATCGGCTGGGTGCCACCCCGCGTGATCCAGGACCTCGGCCTGCGTGCGCTGCGGCTCGAGCACCCGGATCCGTGGCTCACGGTGCCGCTCGGCGGCGGCGGGACGCTCGAGCTGTCGCGCGACGTCCGCCGCTCGGCCGACGCGATTCGCCGCGTCAGCCCCGCCGATGCCGCCAAGTGGCCAGAGTTCTGCGCGCGCATGCGGACGCTCGCCGCGGTTCTCGAGAAACTCTACCTCGTGCCGGCACCCGATATCGAGACCCGCAACCCACGCGAGCTCGCGCGCATTGGACGACTGGGCCTGTATGTGCGCCGTCTCGGTAAGCAGGCGGTCATCGATCTCGCCCGCATTCTCCCGATGTCCATCGCGGAGCTGCTCGATGACTGGTTCGAGAGCGACGCGCTGAAAGGCGCGCTGGGCGCGCTGGGCGTCTGGCATTTGAAGCAGGGCCCGCGCGCGGGCGGCACCGCGTTCAACTTCCTGCACCATCACGCCGGCTGTGCGGCGGGGGTGTTCAGGCCGGCGCGCTCGAACCTGACCCAGGTCCTGACCGGAATGCCGGGCGTGGAGGTGCGTCGCGGAGACCGCGCCACGGTTCTCGCCAAAAACGGCCGCGCGAGCGGGGTGGTCCTGGAGCAAAGCGGTGAGACGATTCTCGCCCCGATTGTCGTGTCGAGCGCCGATCCACGCGCGACGTTGCACCCTCTGGCCCTCGAGCTGGACCCCGAGTTCGCGTGGGCCGTGGGCAACATCAAGACGCGCGGCGTCGTCGCACGCGGGACGCTCACGCTCGAGCGCGC
>DASTDR010000150.1:0-5050 GCA_035710265.1 Gemmatimonadales bacterium
CGGGTGCCTCGGTTGATATCCGCGCCGTCAGGTGCGGACGCTAGGCACAGGCGGCCGCTTGACAAGCGCCACGCGACTCGTCACACTACTCACATAGCTAGATAGGCATACGTAGCTAGGTGAGATGCATGGGCACGCAAAAGAACGACATCCTGCAAGGCACGCTTGTCCTTCTCGTCCTGAAGACGCTCGACTCGAACAGGCGGATGCACGGCTACGCGATCACCTCGCACATCCAGCAGGTCTCGGCCGACCTGCTGCGGGTCGAGGAGGGATCGCTCTACCCCGCGCTCCATCGCATGGAGCAGCAGGGCTGGCTGCGATCGGAATGGGGCATCACGGAGAAGAACCGGGAAGCCCGCTTCTACTCGCTCACCACCAAGGGGCGCAAGCAGCTCGCCGAGGAGGAAGAGAGCTGGGCAAAGCTCACCGACGGCGTCAAGCGGGTGCTTCGATACGCGTAGAGATAGCCGAACGGTCTACCAAGGGTGAACACGATGGTACTCGGGCGATTGTCGATGGCCTGGCTTCGCCGTGTCTGGAACGCGCTTCGACCCGGGCGGGTCGAGCGCGATATCGACCGCGAACTCTCGTTCCACATCGCCGAACGGGCCGACGCCCTGCGGGCAGAAGGCGTGGGCGACGACGAGGCGATCCGGCTCGCCCGCCGCCAGCTTGGCAACGTGATCGTACAGCGGGAGAGGACGCGCGACGTCGACGTCGCGGCCTGGATGGACGCCCTGTTGCGCCACGTGCGCTACGCCGTCCGCACGCTGTGGAGATCGCCCGGCTTTTCGACCACCGTCGTGCTGATGCTGGCTCTCGGCATCGGCGCCAACAGCGCAGCGTTCTCGGCAATCGACGCCATCCTCCTGCGGCCGCTCCCGTTCCCGGACGGAGATCGCCTTGTGCAGCTGACCGAACTGCGCAAAGCGGGCGACTCGAGGATCGCACCGGTCCGCCTCGAAGAGTGGAACCGCCTGAACATCACCTTCGAAGCCATCGCGGGCTACTCCACCGGCGACGTCGTCGACACCACGAGCGATCTGCCGGAGCGGGTCCGCCAGGCGATCGTCACGCCCCGATTCTTCGACGTTCTCGGCGTCGGGCCTGAACGCGGCCGCGGCTTCACCGCCGCCGAACATCGGTTCGGAACGCCCGTTGTCATTCTGATCAGCGACCGGATCTGGCGTAACCGTGGCGGCGATCCCGCTGCGCTTGGCCAGACCATCCGGAGCCCGTTGGGCAACGCCACTATCGTCGGGATCATGCCGCCCTTCCTCTTTCCAGAGCGCGACGTGGACGTCTGGACGCCGATGCCGGTCAACGCTCCGTACGCCCAGTCGCGATCCGGCGGCTGGTTCACCGGAATCGGCCGACTGAAGCCAGGTGTGACTCTCGAGCAGGCGCGCGCGGACATGCGCGCCGTCCAGGCCCGGCTCGCCGAACAGTACCCCGGCACGGACCGCGATATCGACGTGCACATCGAACCGCTGAAGGAGACGATGGTCGCTGGGGCCCGCAGGTCACTGTGGCTCGCGTTCGGGGCCGTCTCGATACTCCTGCTCGTCGCGTGCACGAACATCGCCGCCTTGCTGCTTTCGCGCGGGGCGCAGCGCAGACACGAGATCGGACTCCGGTACGCGCTTGGCGCCTCGCGCGCCTCCGTCGCCGCTCAACTGATGGCTGAAGCAGGCGTCCTGGCGCTGGCCGGCGCCGCACTCGGCCTGATCGTGGCACGAGGCGCATCGGGAGCGCTGCACGTCCTCGCGCCGGATCTGCCGCGACTCGACGAGATCGCCTTCGATGGGCGATCGTTCCAGTACACCACGGGCTCGGCCGTGCTCGTGGCGTTGCTATGCGGCCTGATTCCCGCCATCAGGAGCATGCACGGCCACGGGACCCTGTCGCGATCGAGTCACGCGCAAGTACTGCCGCGCCACTCCCTCCAATGGCTCCTGGTGGGAGTTCAGGTCGCGCTGTCGGTCATGCTGCTGGCTGGCGCGGGGCTCTTGCTCCGCAGCGGGGATGCGTTGTCGCGCGTGGACACCGGTTTCGATGCCACACGAGTGCTGACGTTTCACGTCACGGGCAGTTTCGGTGAGGCCGGCGGAGACTGGAATCGCATCGTTCAACGAATCAACCGAACGCTGGACCGGCTGGCCGCGCTCCCGGGCATAGAGTCGGCGGCCACGACAACGACGCCACCTGGAGTACCGGGACAGGACCAGCAGGAGTTCGTGCTGACAGAGGGGCGCGCCGACACCGAGCCGCCTCTCGCCGCCGAGAGCCGGATCGTGTCACCGAGTTATTTCGAAACGATGCGCATACCCCTACTGGGCGGTGAGCTCTGCGGGCGGCCTGAGGACTCTCGCGGAACGACGGAAGTGATGGTGAACCGCCGTTTCGTGGATCGCTATTTCCCCGAGAGGTCGGTCATCGGCCTGCATCTTGGCGCGACGTCACCGAATCGAATCGCCGGCATCGTCGGAGACGCCAGGGAGCAAGGCATCGACCGCGAGCCGGTCCCGACGGTGTATTCCTGTTTCAGCGCATCGAATCCGGTCCCCTGGTTCCTCGTTCGAACCGGTGGCGATCCGCTCTCGATGGTCCGCGCCATTCGTCAGGCCATCAACGAACTCGAACCGCTCCGACCCGTCTATGACGTCGCGCCGCTCGCGGACCGGATCGATCAGGCGTACGCACAAGCTCGCCTGCGGACGGTATTGCTGACGCTCGTGGCTCTCACGGCACTCGGCCTGGTGAGTGCCGGCGTCTACGGCACGCTGAGCTACGCGGCCAGCCTCCGCCGGCGCGAGGTGGCGCTCCACCTGGCGCTCGGGGCATCCAGACATGAGGTCGTTCAGCGCCTCGTCAGGACGACTCTTCGCAGCGTAGGCGCCGGATGTGTGTGCGGACTACTCCTCGCGCTCATCTTCACGCGCAGCCTCTCGACGATGCTCTACGGCGTGTCCCCGTCCGACCCGGCCACGCTCGCTGGCGTCATCGCTCTCGTCACGGTCGTTGCGGTCATCGGAGCTCTCGTCCCGGCCGCGCGAGCCGCCTTCGCGCAGCCGATGCGTGCGCTCCGGGAGGAGTGAGGCTACATGAGAACCTCGAGCGTGCTCGTCGCCGTTCTCGCGCTGCTGTCGACATCCGTGGCGGCGCAAGGTCCGGCCGGAAGATGGAAGACCAGTATCGACACAACGAGAGGGCCGTTCCCGTTGATCTTCGAGTTCGCGGTCAAGGGGGACAAGGTGACCGGTACCCTCTCCAACGACTTTCTTCCGAAGTTCCCGATCGAGGAAGGGACGGTCAAGGGCAACCAGTTGTCGTTTACGCTGCGACTGCAGACCGTGACCCTTGGCTACCTGGGCTCATTCGCAGGTGACAAGCTGACACTGAAGTCCAGGGTGGTAGAGGACAGATCCGCCAATGGTTCCACGGGGCAGACCTTGGGCGACATGCTTCGACCGGTCGGCGTCTTGTCAGCGACTCGTGTCAAGTAGTCGCGCGTCTATTGGGGAAACGTCTTCGGCGCGGTGTCCTGATACCCTTCGCCCTCGAGCGCGTGCATGAAGGCCACCACCGCGTCGATCTCCGCATCCGTCAACCCGAGCGGCTCCATCTTCACGTCCAGGTAGGGATTCTTCTCGCCGCCGCGGTTGTACAGCTCCACGACCTCGCGCAGAGTGGCCATCGAGCCGTCGTGCAGATACGGCGGATGCTTCGTGACCTCGCGAAGCGACGGCGTCTTGAACGCGCCCCGGTCCGCCGGATCCTTCGTCACGGCGAATCGCCCTTCGTCCCGGAACTGCTTCGTCTTCGGGTCCCAGCCGACGCCGAGGTTGTGGAATTTGCTGTCGGTGAAGCTGTTCCCCGCGTGACAGCGCCGGCATTGCGCCTTCCCGAAGAACAGCTCGTGTCCCTGCTTCACCTGTTCCGAGACGGCGCTCTCGTCGCGGTTGTAGCGCCAGCGATCCCACGGTGAGTTGCCGCTCATCCGGGTCCGCTCGTAGGCGACGAGCGCCTTGGCCACGCGCTCGCCGGTGATCTCGCCGGTTCCGAACGCTTCGGCGAAGTACGGCTTGTACCCCTCGATGCGCGACAGCTTCTCGACCAGCGCCGCCGGCGTATTGCCCATCTCGATCGGGTTGGTGATCGGCCCGAGTGCCTGATCTTCGAGCGAGCCGGCGCGGCCGTCCCAGAAGAAGTGCGGCAGCAGCGCATCGGCGTGATTCACAAAAGACGGCGCCTTGCGGACGCCCTTCTGACCCCGGATGCCGGTCGATACGGCCGTCGGTTCGGAGAACGCGTTCTCCGGACGGTGGCAGGTGGCGCACGAGACGGTGTCGTCGGCGGAGAGCCGTGCGTCGAAGAAGAGCCAGCGGCCCAGCCGCACGCGTTCCGGCGTCGGCGGATCCGGCAGCGCCGAGAAGTCGATCTCGGCGCCGAGCGGCACAGCCGGCAGCGGCTTCAGCGGATTGTCGGCCTCCCACGGAGGCGGCGCCGGCGACCTGCACGCGCATGCAGCAAGCGACGTGACGACCGCGAGAACCAGCGTTCGGCTTATTGCAGTTCGCCCTTCGCTCACCAGTCGAATTGTACAATGCGCGGTTGCCGGAGGACCGCATGCGAAAGAGCTCACTCGTTCTCGTTGCCGCAGTTGCGCTCGTCTGGACGATCGCGGAGACGGGCACGCTGTCTGGTCAGTCGGGCGCTCGGCCGCTCGATCTCATCGTGCGAGCCGCCGAGGCTCTCGGAGGCAGGAGCCGCATCCTGGCTGTGAAGACGATCACCATTGAAGGCTACGGCCAGCTCGCCTATCAGAACGGCGGCGGCAACATCACCTCCTCACCCGATGCGCCGCAGAAGTGGATCAACGTCAACAATTACGTGAAGATCGTCGACTTGGAACGCTGGCAGGCGCGCGTGACGCAGACGCAGGTCAACGACTTCGTCTTCGCGGCCGCCCGCAACATGCGCGGCGTGACCTCGACGCAGGCGCTCGACGGCGAGGTCGCCTTCAACGTGGGCGCCGACGGTTCCG
>DASTDR010000151.1:0-9711 GCA_035710265.1 Gemmatimonadales bacterium
AACTGCGCTACGTGAACCCGGCGACGGGCGGCCACGTCTTCCCCACCATGGCGGTATACATGCAATGGCTGCCGAAAGGTTTCGACGGGCGCCGCTACCGCGCCACCGACGGCGCCGTGTTCTGCGTCGTCGAGGGAGGCGGGTCCGTGACGGTCGGCGACGAGCGCTGGGACCTCGCGCCGCACGACGTCTTTGCCGTGCCGTCGTGGACACATTATCAGTTCAAAACCGATGCGGATTGCGTGCTGTTCAGTTATTCCGATCGCGCGGCGCAGGAAGCGCTGGGCTTCTGGCGCGAAGAATCGCAGCAATAGACAGGATTTATCAGATTCAATCAAAAGCCCGTAAACCCGCCAACAATGTCAATGGACATGATTAACAAGATTTACAGGATTGGATCAACAAAACCTAAACAGTTTCAGAGTCTGATGTTGTTTGAATCTTGTTAATCATGTTAATCCTGTCTATTAATGGGTTTGACGGGTTTTCCTTTGATTATCGTTAATCCTGTCTATTTTCTGTCGTGGATAAGCTGATCCAATTCGGAAAGCTTGTCCGCTCCGCGGAGCGTGGCGTTGCTTTTACCGGCGCGGGCATCAGCACCGAGAGCGGCATACCGGACTTCCGCGGGCCCCAGGGCGTCTGGAACACGGAGACGCCGGTTTATTACCAGGATTTCATGGGCGACCGCGCGGCGCGCGTGCGCGCGTGGGAGCGCGGCGTGCGAATGTTCCAGCGCTGCGACTCCGCGAAGCCCAACGACGGCCACCTCGTGATCACCGAACTGCAGCGGCGCGGCCATATCGCTTCAGTCATCACGCAGAACATCGACGGCCTCCATCTCGACGCCGGCAACGAAAACGTGATCGAACTGCACGGCACCAACCGCTTTGCCGCATGCCAGCACTGCTGGAAGGAATGGCCGACATCCGCCATCGTCGAGCGCGTTGAGAAAGGCGACGACGCGCCGGAATGCGACGCCTGCGGCGGACCGATCAAGGCCCGCACCATCTCGTTCGGCCAGGGCATGCCCGAGAAAGAGATGCGGCTGGCGACCGAGGCCACCCTGAAAGCCGACCTCTTTGTCTCGATCGGCTCGTCGCTCGTGGTCGAACCCGCGGCGTCGTTCCCGCGCCTCGCCAGGCAGGCCGGGGCGCGCCTGGTGATCGTGAACGCCCAGCCGACGCCCCTCGATGATCTCGCCGACCTCGTGATCCGCGAACCGATTGGCAAGACGATGATGGCGCTGCTGCGGCAGTTGCCGGGCTGAACAGACCGGACACCAGTCACAAGTTACAAGTTACAAGTTTCAAGATTCAAGACAAACTCCTGTAACTTGTACCTTGCATCTTGTAACTGTTATTCCGACGGCCTGAAACGGGTTTCCGGCTTGAGGCCCTTGCGCTTCTGCTTCTCGCTGATCCGGCCGTTCTCGAGGTAGCGGCCCGTGGCGCCGCGCTTTGCTGCATCATCCCAGGGCTGGGGCCAGTCCGCGCCGCCGGCAGCCGTGCCGAACCACGGCGATTGCGGGCGCAGCTTGGGCAGCCCGAGCTCTTCCCACACCTTGCGCGCCCGTTCCATGTACTCCTGCTTGGGCAGCGCGAGCGGAGGCAGGTCTTCCTTCATGGTGGCGTCCATCAGCAGAGTGGCGTCCTCGCGGTCCGCCTCGTGCTCGCGCTCGGGCCCGTGGCCCGGGCTGCGGTAGCGCAGCACCTGCAGGTCGAGCGCCGGGTCCATGCGGAAGGCAATCGCCCAGAACACGGCGTCGGAATTGTCCGGGTCGATGTCGTCGTTCACCGCGATGCAGATCTTGCCGCAGTCAGCCTTGAAGCTGGAAACCCCCGTCAGCGCCCGCCAGATCTCCGTGCGCGGCGTGCCCTTCTCCACCGTGACGATGGCGATGCGGCGCAGGGCCGTCATGCGCTCGTGCAGCGTCACGCGCTTCACCCCGCGCACGCCGAGCGTATTGCGCAGGTGCGTGAGAAACATGGGCTCGTACGAGACGCGCTTGATCGCGCTCGACTCGCTCGGCGTCACCTGGGAGAGGTAGGAGGCGACGATGGCATTCCTGCGGTGCGTGATCGCCGTGACCCGCATCGGCATGTTGAATTCCTCCGGCGCGATATGGCCGTGGGACTCGCCGAAGGGGCCTTCCGGCTCCAGGTACTCGGTGTCGATCAGCCCCTCGATCACGATCTCGGCCTCCGCCGGAACCAGCAGGTCCACCGTCTTCGCCCGCACCACGTTGATCGGCCGGCCCGCAACCGCGCCCGCGACGCCCACCTCGTCCAGGTCGAGCGGCAGCTTCATCGGCGCGACGAAAGCGACGCAGGGCGGCGCGCCCAGAACGATCGCGCACGGCATGGTCTTCTCGCCGCGGTTCTGGTGCTTGAGGTAGTGGCGGTAGCCGCCCGCCCCGCCCACGCGCGTCGCCATGCGGATCACGCAGCGGTCCGGTGCCTTGAGTCCGGCACGATAGGTGCCGTGGTTCTGGACGCCGGTCTCCGGGTCTCTGGTGATGACGTTGGTCGCGGTCAGCGTCGGCGCGCTGTCGAATCCCGGTGTCGAGACCGGGATCGGCAGGCTGTCCAGCCCCCTGCCCGCGCCTTTCAGGGCCGCGCCCTTGATCACAACGTCCTGGCACGGCGCTTTCGTCACGATGCGCGGCTTGAGCGGGTTGGCGATGGCGTGGTCCCACCTGGGCTGCACTTCCTCGGGCTTCGCGCGCATGCCCGTGCAGTAAATCTCGCGGTTGCCGGCATAAGCGCCCACCACCACGGGAAACCCGTATTTCCGTCCCAGCCCGTCCACGACGTTCGTAAACAGGAACGCCTTGCGCTCGTGCTCCTCGACGCCGCCGACGTACTGCCAGCGCACCAACGGATGCAGCTCCGCGTCCTTGTCGATCGGCCGGTCGATCGTGAGCAGCAAGCCCCGTCGCTTCAGTTCCGCGAGGTGTTCGTGAAGATCCGAGTAGCCTCTCTTCGGCTTGCCGGAGTGACGGGTGACGGGTGACGGGAGAGGAGTCGCTTTAAGTCGTTTCTTGGCCATCGAAATTCCCGTTATTGACTCTCGTCACTCGTCACTGATTCAATCAGCTTTGATCTTCGCTGCTTCCACCACGCGCTTCCAGCGCGGCACCTCGCTCTTTACCAGGCTGCCGAGGCGGTCGGGCGGGCCGCCGGCCGGGACCATCCCCTGGCTCGCGAGCAGCTTGCGGATGTCCGGCTGCCCGAGCAACGCATTGATATCGGCGTTGATGCGGGTCACCGCCGCCGCGGGCGTGCCGGCCGGCGCGAACGTGCCGTACCACGTGTATATCTCCAGGCTGGGAAGGCCCGTCTCCTTCATCGTCGGCACGCCGGGGAACGCGGGTGAGCGCTCCCCGCTCATCACCGCCAGCATGCGCAGTCGCCCGCTCGCGACGTGCGGATGCGCGCTCTGCAGCGCGGAAACCATGGCCTGCACGTGTCCCGCCATGACATCGGTGATCGCGCCGGCGAAACCCTTGTACGGCACATGCACGATATTGATCCCGGTTTCGAGCTTGAGCAGTTCCATGGCGAGGTGCTGGGGGCCGCCGTTACCGGGCGAGGAGTAATGGAGCTCGCCGGGACGGCGCCTGGCGAGGACAATCAGTTCCTTCAGCGACTTCACCGGCAGTTGCGGATGCACGACCACGCCAAGGCCGCTGGTCGCGATCAACGCCACTGGAGCGAGGTCCTTCACCGGGTCGAACGTCAGGTTGTCGCGCAGCGCGGGCGTGGTGCCGAAGGATGTCGCCACGAACAGCAGGGTGTGGCCATCCGCCGGCGCCTTTGCGACGAACGCCGTCGCAATGGTGCCGGTCGCCCCGGGCCGGTTTTCGGCAACGACGCTGACTTTCCAGCTCTCGGCGAGCCGGGGGCCGAAGGCGCGCGCGAGAATGTCGGCGCCGGTGCCAGGCGTGTACGCCACCACGAACTGCACCGGGCGTGCCGGGAAGGCACCCTGCGCGACGGCGCTGCCGGCTGCGCAGACGGCCATGGCGGCGGCCACGGCGTGGGCAAGGTGAAAACACCGGGTTCCTCGATCGCTGGTCATGGCCCCTCCGCGGATGGATTGTTTTTGGAAGGTTCCTATTATGCAGAAAACGGGCGATTCCCGCAGGCCGCGATTGACAAGTGAGCAGTCTTACGACAACACTTGCCCGATTTGAAGATGGCACGCGCGTGAACGACGAGACTTGGGTGATCAATGAGCCGGAAGCGATGCGCTTCCAGGTCAACCGCTCCACCCTGGTGGACCCGCAGGTGCTCGCGCTCGAGCGGCGCAGGGTATTCGACATCTGCTGGATCTACGTCGGCCACGAGTCGGAAATCCGCGCGCCCGGCGACTTCAGGACCCGAATCGTCTGCGACCGGCCCGTCATCTTCTGCCGCGACACCCGGAACCGCGTTCGCGTCTTCATCAATACCTGCCGCCACCGCGGCGCGACCGTCTGCCGCGAGGCTGAAGGCAACGCGAAGAGCCATACCTGCTTCTATCACGGCTGGAGCTACAACCGCGACGGGGAGCTGGACGGCGTGCCCGGCCAGGACGCGTTCCCGTCGAGCTTCAAGAAGAGCGACTTCAATCTGAAGGAGCCGCCGCGCGTGGCGAGCTACCGCGGCTTCGTCTTCCTCAGCTTCAACCCGAAGGCGCAGCCATTGGAGGACTACCTCGCGGGCGCGAAGGAATACATCGACCTCGTCGTCGACCAGTCTCCATCCGGACAGATGGAAGTGATCCAGGGCGTGCAGGACTACGAAATCCGCGCCAACTGGAAATTCCTGACCGAGAACAGCTTCGACGACTACCACCTGCTCTCCGTCCACGGCTCCTGGCTGACGTACCTGCGAAATTCCGGCGTCGAGATGAAGCGTCCCGAGCGCGGCCACCTGCTGCCCGGCCACGGCGTGGGCAAGGTGCTCGGCAACGGCCACGGTTGTACCGACAACGTGAACTTCCGCGGGCGGCCGGTGGCCTGCTGGATCCCCGTTTACGGCGAGGCGGCGAAGCCCGAGATCGAGCGCATTCGCGCCGAACTGGTCGCCCGCCTCGGTGATGAGCGCGCCGCGCGCGTCGCCGACACCAACCGCAACCTGCTCATCTTCCCCAACCTGTTCATCAACGACGGCTCGTCGGTCACCATCCGCACGTATTACCCGCTGGCGCCCGATCGCATGCGCGTGCTCGCCTGGGCGCTGGGGCCGGTGGAGGAATCCCCCACCGCCCGCGCCGTGCGCCTCGACAGCTTCCTCACCTTCTACGGCCCGGGCGGCTTCGCCACCCCGGACGACATCGAAGTGCTGGAGTCGCTGCAGGCGAATCTCGGCACGCATCGCGAAGTGCCGTGGATGGAGGTGACGCGGGGGATGGCGAAGGAAGGCGAGCAGTTGAACACCGACGAGCCGCACCTGCGGGGGTTCTGGATCCAGTGGGACAAGCTGATGCGTGAGAAGGGACAGGACTCGCGTTAACACCCGTCAAAATCACTCATAGACAGGATTAACAAGATTTACAGGATTAGATCAAAAAAGACCAATCAGCGTTTTAGTTTTCGAATTGTTTAATCTTGTTAATCCTGTTAATCCTGTCTATTTTTTCGGTGTTGGCGGGTTTAAACGAATTATTTGAATTTCAATCCTGTCTATTCTTGGCATGAACGAAGCGAAGCAGGTCACGCGCCAGCAGGTCGAGGACTTCCTCTACGAGGAGGCCGCCCTCCTCGACGCCTGGCGGCTCGACGACTGGCTGAAGCTCCTGACGGAGGATGCCGTCTACAACGTCCCGTCGAACGATCGCCCGGATGCGGACCCGAAGGACACGCTGTTTATCATCGCCGACGACATCCGCCGCATTCGCGCGCGCGTCACGCGGCTGAAGGACAAGAGCGCCCACGCCGAGTACCCGCCCTCGCGCACGCGCCGCATGCTCTCCAACGTGCGCATCGTGGATCGCAGCGGCTCGGCGCTGAAGGTCGAAGCCAATTTCGCCGTGCATCGCTTCCGCCGCGACGGGAACGTGCGCCCGTATGTCGGGCACTACCGCTACGAGCTGCGGGTCGAGGGCGGGAACCTGAAGATTGCGAAGCGCGAGGCCGTCATCGATGCGATGGAGCTGGGATCGATGGGGTCGGTCAGCTTCATACTATGAAGTGGTGACGAAGTGACACAGTGGCGAAAGACTTGAACCGCCAAGACGCCAAGGCCGCCAAGAACTTCAACCTTCAATCGAATCTGGCCCCTTTAACGTCCCTCCGTATCCCCTGCGCTCTTTGTGGCTGAAGTTCTTGAAGTTATTGGCGTGTATCGGCGTTCATCGGCGGCCCCGGGCTATCGCCACCTCGTCACTGCTTCACTTCGTCACTGCTTCCCCAGAAACTAACCCGCGGCCGACCTGTCAATGCCTACGGCAAGTCACCAATCGGGAGGACCGTCGTGCTCAAAGTTCGCGAGTTGTACCAGGTCGAGTTTGCGGACGGCGTCAAGGGCGCTCTGGGCATCGACGAGCGCGGGCGCCTGTACTGGAACGGCGAGGCTGTCGTCACCGATCAAAGGGTGCTTCTTCCCTGGTGGGTGAGTTTTGCGGTCGTCGCGTGCGGCTTGTCCACGCTCGTCATCGCCATGCTGGCGGTCCTGACTTATTTCACCTTGATCCAGGCTGTTGCCGTGTAATGCTGTCTCCTATCTCGACTAACAAAAATCAAAACGGCCGGCAATTCTCAGCCGGCCGTTTTGCTGTATCCACCGCTTCTTTCTCTGCGCTCTCCGTGCTCCCTGTGGCTTAGCGGTCTTGAAGTTATCGGCGTGTATCGGCGTTCATCAGCGGTTACATGAGGAACTTCACCGGCCCGCGACGCTGCGCGTGGGCGTCACCAGGATGATGCGGTTGGTGCTGCTCTGGTGGATCACCAGGCCGCCGTCCCGGGTCGGGCGCATGTGCCGGATGATGCCGGCGTGGACGCGGCCGGACGGAATGGGCCAGCTCTGGAACGTCTCGGTTCGGGGATCGAAGCGCACCAGCGTGTCCGGCCGCTGGGCCGACTCGTTGTACCAGACGATGCCGTTCACCACCGCGATGGCATAGGGATGCGACTTCGGCCCGCTGGGCGACGGCCACTCCTTGATCTCGCCCGACTTCGGGTTGTAGCGGCCGAGCCGGCCCTCGCCCGAGTTGACGTACCAGATCGTGCCGTCGCGGTCGAAGTCGAGGCGCCGCACCGTCGCGTTATCACCCGGCACCTTGACTTCCGTGAGCGCCATCGTCGCCGGGTCGATGCGCACGATGCAGGGGCGGCCGTTGCACGCGAACCACGGCGCGCCGTCGACCGGGGAGATCTTGATGCCGTACGGCCGCGATTTCGGCGTCGCCACCTCGACGACCCGGATGTCGCCGGTCGCGGGATCCAGCCTGCCGACCCGATTGCTCAACTGCATGGTGAACCAGAGTATTCCCTTCCCGTCGAAAATCGCCGAATGCGGGTCCTTCGCCGCCGGGTCCGGCATCTTGTACTCGGTGATTTTCTCCGTCTTCGGATCGAGGTAGCCGATGGTCGCGTTGCCGTTGCCCATGTACCATACGTTGCCCTTCGCATCGAGGGTGACGGTGTGGGGTTTCGCCCGGGCCGGCAGCGCGTATTCCTTGATCTCGCCGGTCGCGGGATTGATCCGCCCGATCTTGTCGACCCACTGGCCGGCGTACCAGATTGCGCCGTCGGCGGCCTGGATGGGGTCGCGCGAACGCGCGCCGAGCGTCGGGGTCTGCCATTCCTTGAACACGACGCGCTCGCTTCCAGGCATCAGCTTGGGCGCGCGGCGGTTGTTCGGCGGAAAATGCTGCGCGAGGTACTGCGCGATCGCCTCCCTGTCATCCGGAACGCCGGACAGGTCGATCATCGTGGCGGTGAGCTCTTTCCAGCCCTCGGCGGTGTAGCCGGAGCTGTTGAGGATTTCCCGCGACTGGTGGCAGGCAATGCAGAACCTTTCCACCTGCTCCTTGCCGGCGCCTTCCGGCAGGCCGGACGGCTTCTTTCCCTGTGCCTGGACGGCAAGCGACGCCGCGACGAGCATCGTGGCAACCATCAAGGACACGACTGCCGATCTGGACATATCACCTCCCTCAAATAAAAAAACCCAGTCTACCCGCGTTCAACCGCGCTTCCCATTGCTTTTCGCTTCCATGCCTCCCACGCCCGCGCCAGCCCGTAGCCTTCGCGTGCCTCGATCAGGCGGGCCTCCTCCGGGTCGAGGAACTTGATCTTCCCGCCCGGTGCAAGCGCCATGGCCTGCGCCTGCAGCGTGGCGTTCATGGCAAGGAAGATGCTGCGGCCGACCAGGCGCTGGAGCGACGGCCCCACCACGGTCGCGCCGTGGCCGCGCATCAGCACCGCGGGCTTGTCGGCGATGCTCTTCGCCAGCGCCTGCCCGAGCGACGGATTGCGTATCAGCAGGTCCGTCAGGCCGGCGGCGTCCTTGATGTCGAAGACCGGCACGCCCTGGGCGATGAAGGCGGCGCGGTGAAAAACCGGCTGCAGCGGCACGTCGACAATGCCGAAAGGAATCACCGGCGGCGCGTGGAAATGCGTGACCGCCATGACGTCGGGCCGCGTCTTGTAGATCTCGCCGTGGAGGAAGCGCTCGGTGTAGAGGTTCGCACCCTTCGCGTTCACCGGGTTGTTGTCGAGGTCGAACTCGAGGATGTCCTTCGCGGTGATCAGCTCGGGAGCGAGCGAGCGCGACAGCAGGTAGCGGTTGGGGTCCCGGTTGTGCCGCACGCTGACGTGGCCCCACCCGTCCAGCACCCCCTGCATTGCCAGGATGCGGTTCGCCGCCACCAGATCCGCGATCAGCCCGCGGTCCGCCGGCCCAGCCGATCTCAACTTCGCTCCGCTCTTGCTCATCGCAATAGACAGGATTAATTATTTATTCGAAGACCCGTCAAACCCACCAATAGACAGGATTAACAAGATTCAGCAAATAACTTCAGAAAACTGTGAGGCCTGTCGTTCTAATCCTGTAAATCCTGTTAATCCTGTCTATTTGTGCTCTTAACGGGTTTGCGGAATTTTTGATCATGTGCCGTTAATTCTGTCTATTTCTTTTTCGCCTTCGCGGGCGACTTGCCGCCGGGCGACAAGGCGAGGTTCATGTGCAGCATCCTGAAGGCATTCTCGTAATAGATCTTCCGCTCGACCGCGTCCGGGAGATCGAGCTTCGCGATCGCCTTGATGTTGCCGCGGATGAAGCCCGGCCCGCCCTCCGGGTCGAACGGGCAGTCCGTGCCGAACAGCACGCGGTCGGCGCCGAAGAAGTCCAGGCCGCAGCGGATCGCCGGGGCCGAGCCGTTCACTGACGTGTCACCGTAGAACATCTTGAAGTAGTCGAGCGGCCGCTTGCCCAGCTTCTTTCTCAGCCCGACGTAGTCCTCGTCGTGGGTGCGCAGGCCCATCTGGTCCATGCCGAGCCCGATGCGCTCGTCGAAGAACGGCGCCATCGCCCCCAGGTGGTGGGTGATGATCTTCATGTCCGGCAGCTTCTGCAGCATGCCCGAGAACACGATGCGCGCCATGCAGGCGCTGGTCTCGTAGGGCCAGCCGAACAGCCACCAGATCTCGTACTTCGACTTGGACTCGGTCGCATAATCGGCGAACTTGGAGGTGCGCACCGGGTGCAGCCAGATCGGCAGGTC
>DASTDR010000152.1:0-8228 GCA_035710265.1 Gemmatimonadales bacterium
CGCCGTTTTCCACCGGGGAAGTGAAGCCGGTGCGCGGCACGTCGCGGCGCGAGATCGGCCACGGCGCGCTGGCGGAGCGGGCGCTGCAGGCGGTGTTGCCGCCCTATGAGAGCTTCCCGTACACGATCCGCATTGTCTCCGAAGTCCTCGAGTCCAACGGCTCGTCTTCGATGGCAACGGTCTGCAGCGGGTCCCTGGCCTTGATGGACGCCGGCGTGCCCGTGAAGTCGGCGTGCGCAGGCGTCGCGATGGGCCTCATTACCGACGGCAAACGGACCGCGATCCTCACCGATATTCTGGGCACCGAGGATCACCTCGGCGACATGGATTTCAAGGTTGCCGGAACGAAGGACGGCGTGACGTCGATCCAGATGGACATCAAGGTCGAGAAACTCGACTGGAAGGTCATCAGCGAAGCGCTCGAGAAGGCCAAGACGGCGCGCCTGCACATCCTCGACATCATGCAGCAAGCGATGCCCGAGCCGCGCTCGCAGCTGTCCAAGTACGCCCCCCGCATCCTCACGATTCAGATCCGGCCCGACAAGATCGGCGACCTCATCGGTCCCAAGGGCAAGACGATCCGTGGGATTCAGGAGCAGACGGGCGCCCAGATCAACGTCGAGGATACGGGGGTGGTTACGATCTCGGGCGTTGGCGAGGCGGCGGAGCGGGCCCGAGACATGGTCTCCGGGCTCATGCAGGAGCCGGAAGTCGGCAGGATCTACGAAGGCGTGGTCAAGAGCACGACGGCCTTCGGTGCCTTCGTCGAGATCATCCCCGGCGTCGAAGGCCTGCTCCACATTTCGGAGCTGCAGCACGGCCGTACGGAGAAGACCGAAGACGTGGTGAAGAAGGGCGACCACCTCAAGGTGAAGCTGCTCGAGGTGGACGAACGCGGCCGGATGCGGCTCTCCCGGAAAGCGCTCATCGAGAAGAACTAGCGTGGTCACCACGCTAGACACGGTCCGCCTCGACCGGGAAATCCACCGCACGGCCGCACCGAACGGCATCACCGTGCTGAGCGAGCGGGTGCCGAGCGTGCGCTCGGCGGCGGTGGGCGTGTGGGTGCGCACCGCGAGCGCCCACGAGCAGCGTCCCAAGATGGGCGTGTCGCACCTGCTCGAGCACATGGTGTTCAAGGGCACCGAGACGCGGACGGCGCAGGAGATCGCCCTGTCCCTCGAGTCGCGCGGCGGTTCGCTCGACGCGTACACCTCGCGCGACTCCACGGCCTATCACGCCCGCGTGCTCGATGCCGACCTGGCCCGCGCGCTCGACGTTATCACCGACATGGTGCGCCGGCCGATCCTGCGCGACAGCGACCTCTCGCTCGAGCGCCAGGTCGTGCTCGAAGAGATCGCCACGGTCGAAGACACGCCCGACGACGAAGTCTTCGATCTCGCCTACGAGACGATGTGGCCGAGCCATCCCTACGGCTTTCAGATCCTCGGCACGAAGGAGACGGTCAGCGCGCTCTCGGCCGACGATCTCAAGCATCTGCACCGGCGGGCGTACTTTCCCGGTAACTGCATCATCGCGGCGGCGGGGAACCTCACGCACGACGCGTTGCTCGAGGAATGCGAGCGCCAGGGCTGGTTCAACGGCGAGGGCGCCGGAGCGCACCAGAATCCACCCCCGGTCCCGCCCGTACCTCCGGCGGTGCGCGGCGTGCGGCGCTCCTTCGAAAAGGACACCGCGCAGACCCACATCGTTTTCGCGACCGACACGCTGCCGTACGCCGACCGGCGCAAGTACGGGATGCTGGTGCTGTCGAACGTGTTCGGGGGAGGGATGTCGAGCCGGTTGTTCCAGCGCATCCGCGAGGAGCTGGGGCTCGCGTACGCGATCTACAGCTTCACGTCGTTCTATCGAGCGGTCGGCATGGCGGGCGTGTACGTCGGCAGCCAGCCGGCGCGCGCGGCCAAGGCGGAGGAAGCCATTCGCGGCGAATTCGCCCGGATGGCACGGGAAGGGCTGCGCGGCGAGGCGCTCGACGACGCAAAGCAGCAGACACTGGGGCAGCTGATGCTGTCGCTGGAGGGCCCTACCTCCAGGATGTATCGTTTGGCGAGCACGGCGGTGTACAGCGAGCCGTACCGCAGCCTCGACGAAGTGCTCAAGACCGTGGAAGCGCTCACCGCCGACGAGGTGTCGGCACTGGCGAGCGAGTTCTTCGCACCGGAGCGGCAAACCGTCGTCTCCCTCGGACCCAATGGAGGCAAGGCGTGATCGTCGGCGTGCCGAAAGAAATCAAAACCGCCGAGAACCGGGTTGCCTTGGTGCCGGCGGGAGCGGAGTCGCTCGCGGGCGACGGCCATACGGTGCTCGTCGAGCAGGGCGCGGGACTGGGTTCGGGATTCAGCGACGACGCCTACCGTGCGGTGGGCGCCGAGATCGCGCCATCGGCGGACGCGGTATGGTCCAGGGCCGAGATGATCATGAAGGTGAAGGAGCCGATCGAGTCTGAGTGGCCGAAGATCCGCAAAGGCCAGGTGCTCTTCACCTACTTCCACTTCGCCGCGTCAGAGCCGCTCACGAAGGCGGTGATCAAGTCAGGCTGCGTCGCTATCGCCTATGAGACGGTGCAGTTGTCGACGGGCGAGCTGCCGTTGCTGACGCCCATGAGTGAGGTGGCCGGCCGGATGGCGGTGCAGGAGGGCGCGAAGTATCTCGAGAAGGTCTTCGGCGGCAGCGGTATTCTGCTCGGCGGCGTGCCGGGTGTGCTGCCGGCCGAGGTGGTGATTATCGGGGGCGGGGTCGTGGGGACGAACGCGGCCAAGATGGCGGCCGGGCTCGGCGCGCACGTGACGCTGCTCGACGTCTCGCTCGACCGGCTGCGCTACCTGTCCGATGTGCTGGCTGCCAACGTCGATCCGCTGTATTCCAATCGTCACAACATTCTCGAGCAAATCAAGAAGGCCGATCTGGTGATCGGAGCGGTGCTGCTGCCGGGCGCGAAGGCGCCGAGCCTGGTCAAGCGGGGCGATTTGAAGCTGATGAAGCCCGGGTCGGTGATCGTGGATGTGGCGGTGGACCAGGGCGGCTGCATCGAAACGACGAAGCCGACGACGCACGAGAACCCGACCTATGTAGTCGATGGCATCATTCATTACGCCGTTGCGAACATGCCGGGAGGCGTCCCGCGCACGTCCACGCTCGCGCTCACGAACGCCACGTTCTCCTACGCCAAGAGGCTCGCGCGGCTCGGCTGGAAGGACGCGTGCCGGAAGGACCCGAGTCTCGCGCTCGGGCTGAACGTAGTCGACGGCAAAGTGGTGTATCCGGGCGTGGCCGAGGCGTTCAACCTGTCGCTGACGGATCCCCAGACCGTTTTGTAGGAGCTAGAATTGCGCTTATGAACCTCCAAGCGCTCGCGGTCGCGTTTGTTGTTGGCCTTTCCGGTCGTGCCGCTGCCCAGCAGCTCACGGCGGCGGAGCGAAGTCAGGTCGACAGTGGCGCGGTCGCGGTCCTCCGCTCCTCAGGCGCGCCGAGTGCGTCGATCGCCATCGTGCGCGGCGGGCAGATCGTCTATGAGCGCGCCTACGGCAACGGACGCGGGACTACAACCGCCACCCCGTCGATGCGGTACGCGGTCGGATCGGTCAGCAAACAGTTCACCGCCGCGGCGATTCTGCTGCTGGCCGAGGAGGGAAAGCTCTCCCTCACGGACCCGGTCGCGAAATGGTTTCCGCAGCTGACGCGCGCCCAGGACATCACGATCGGCCAGCTGCTGTCGATGACGTCCGGGTACCAGGATTACTGGCCGCAGGACTACGTCTTCCCGGACATGCAGCGTCCCGCCACTGCCCAGGCGATCATCGAACGGTGGGCGGGCGCGGGCAAGCCGCTCGACTTCGACCCGGGTACCAAATGGCAGTACAGCAATACGAACTATGTGATCGCCGCCGCGATCGTCGAGCGTGTTGCGGGAGTGCCCTTCATGGATTTCCTGCGCCGGCGAATTTTCACCCCGCTCAAGATGACCTCGGTCGCGGACTTCGACGCGGGCCCGCTTCAGGACAGCGACGCCGGTGCGTATTTGCGCAACGCGCTGGGTCCACTGCGTCCCGCGCCGAAGGAAGGCAAGGGGTGGCTGTTTGGCGCGGGGCAGCTTGCCATGACGGCACACGATCTCGCCGCGTGGAATGTCTCGGTGATCAACCAGTCGGTGCTGCGGCCCTCGTCGTATAAGCAACAGCAAACCGAGACCGTGCTGCGGGACGGCACGGCGACGGGCTACGGACTCGGCGTGGGGATCGCGGCGCCCAACAACCGGCGCAGGATCTCTCACGGGGGCGCCGTTTCGGGCTACACGACGAGCAACCGGATCTATCCCGATGACAGCGCGGCGATCGTCGTCTTCACCAACATCTATCCGGGTGCGGCCGGCGCAGCGGGGCAGATCGCCGAGCGCATTGCGGGCGTCATCTTCGCGAAGGTCGATCTGTCCGACGATGCCGCGCGCGAACAGGCACGCCGGATCTATGATGGACTCACGAAGGGAACGATCGACCGAGCACTGTTTACGGCGAGCGCAAACGCCTACTTTACTCAGGACGTGCTGAACGACTACGCCGGGAGCCTCGGGCCCCTGGGCGCGCCGAGCGAGTTCTCCGGCACCGGACAGTCGCTGCGCGGCGGCATGACGGTCCGATCCTACCGGATTCGAGCCGGGAGTGTCGTCATGGACCTGACGACGATGACGCTGCCCGACGGCAAAATCGATCAATATCTGATTTCCCGTGAAGGCTAGCCTGGCATTGTGTCTTGCGACGGTGGCTGTCGCACCGTCAGCGTGTGCGGCGGGTGGGTCGTCGCGGAGTCTCTTCAACGGCACGGACCTGACCGGCTGGCACACCGATATTCCGGCGGCCGACTCCAATCCTCGGGTGCCCGCCGCATTCGTGGTGCGGAACGGTGTGCTCGTGAGTCTGGGTGAGCCTCGCGGCCATCTCATCAGCGATTCGAGCTATCGCAATTATCGGCTGGAAGTGGAGTACCGGTTCCCGGGGAAGCCGGGGAATGCCGGCGTCCTGGTGCACGCATCGACGCCGCGCGCGCTGTACGCGATGTTTCCGCGCTCCATGGAGGTCCAGCTGGAGCATGGAAACGCCGGCGACTTCTGGTGTATCCTCGAAGACATTCAGGTTCCCGACATGGAAAGCCGCCGTGGACCCAGGGCGGAGTGGGGCACGACGGAAGGCAAGGCGCGACGCATCAAGAACCTGACGGACAGCTCGGAGAGGCCGCTGGGCGAGTGGAATACGATGGTGATCGAAGCAGTGGGAAACGCCATTCGCGTGTGGGTGAACGGCGATCTGGTGAATGACGGCGCCGCGGCGACCGTCGACCACGGGCAGATCGCGCTGCAGGCGGAGGGGTCGGAGATCGAGTTTCGGAAATTGGTCCTCACACCTATCAGCAAGCTGACCACGTCGCCCTAGTTTCATGCTCCCGTTCAGCAGCGCTCGCTGGCGCGAGCTTCGACAGGCACGCGGCAACGCGAGGGACATTCCGGGGCTGCTCGCCCTCGCGCCGGTCGAACGCCGGCCGAGCCATCGTCCCGACACGATCTGGTTCGAGTTATGGGCGGCGCTATACCAACAGGGCGCGACGTACTCGGCGGGCTATGCGGCGGTGCCGCATCTCGTGCAGATCGCGAAGTTGCCGGCGTTCAGATTCCGGTACGATCCGTTACTGTTGATCGCCACGATCGAGCTCGCGCGGCTCGAGCATCGCGGCCCGCCGATTCCGGAGGATCTGGCCGTGGCGTACGCCATGGCAGTCGCGGAGGCCCGCGTGCTGGCCGAAGCGGCCCTGGGCCAGGCCTGGGACGAGGATTCGTGGATTGTGTTTGCCGGCAGCGCGGCCGCGCTCAGAGGAGACGCGATGCGCGCGCGGGAGATCTTCGCCGATCGGGCTGCGCTCTAAGCGGGCTTCCTGCAGTTCAGGCGGCGAAACAGCGACTCCGCCATGTTGAGCCAGCGCTGCGCGTCATAGGTCCGCCCCATGTCCTCGTAGAGCAACCCGAGCTCGCGCGACGCCTCCGCCTGGTTGGGCACGCTCCCGGTCGAGACCGCGACCTCCATCGATGTCTGCAGCGCCGATTCCGCCAGGGTCGACCGCCCGGCTTCGCGATGCGCCATGCCGATGACGCGGTGGGCGCTCGCCTTGGATCCCTCGACGCCCAGCCGCTCGAAGAGCCGCAACGCGGCCTCGGCTTTATCGCGGCCGATGTCGTGCCGCGCTCGCGAGACCTCGACTTCTCCTTCATTCACGAGACACAGGGCCTGCAAGTACGTGTTCCCGGTGCGCCGGGCGATGGCGAAACTCTCCTGGTAGTACGCCGAGGCTGCATCGAGCCGCCCGCGGTCCGCGTTCACCATGCCCAGATTGTGGTACGCAATTGCGCAGCCGTGTTCGTCGCTCAGTGCGCGGTACTCTTCGAGTGACCGTTCGTAGTGGTCCAGCGCTTCACGCTGCTCGCCGCGGATATTCGCCAGAATGCCGAGGTTTTGCTCGACCCGCGCCCGCAGCACGCCGGTGGCGCCGCCAAGCTCCACGGCCTTGAGGAAGTTTCGGCGCGCATCGTCCAGCGAGCCCGTCGCGAGGTCGATCCCGCCGAGTGTGTTGAGCGCTTCAGCGGCGAGTTGTTCATCGCCGACCTGTTTCGCCACATCATAACTCTGGTGGCACAGCTCTCGCGCCTCCGGGGTCTCGGCGCGGTATTGGCGGGCAATTGCGAGCTCGCGCAGGGACGCCGCAAGCACCATGTCATCGCCCCGCGCTTCCGCGGTCGCCACGGCGTTCTCGAGCCGCGCGATCGAATCCGGTAAGAAGGAGCTCACCCGCGCGTCACCATGCAATCGCATAGTCCGAGAAGTGACTGAGGTCGCCCGTTACACGCTTGTTGAAGAGGTCGTCCAGCGACGGCAGGAACTCGAGAATATTGAGACCGCCATCGATGTAGACGACGCGCTTGGGGAACAGGTCCGCCAACCCGCCGCAATGCGCGTAGCTCAACGTCAGCGAAACATCACCGTTGAACGTGAGACCGTGGGGCTCGAGCTCGACACGGATGAGGGACGTCGATGGCGCGACGGCCGTAATCGTGACCGTGTCCGGCAGCGCGCCGGCGGCGACAGTCAGGTGGTGTGGACCAATCTGAAGTACGCCGCCGTCGGGTCCGATGGTTGCGGAAGCAGAAGCGGCGGGCTGGGGGGCACATCTCAGGAGGCTGGGGTTGCCGAACGACGCGATAACGTCGTGGCTTGGTGGTGCGGCGAGCCGTTCCAGCGGCGCACGCTCGGTGCAGCCGAAGATTACCGCGATGCCGGCGGCTGCCAATACACGTGACCAGAAACGTTGCGCGCCCACGGTTGAATTCTCCCTGGTGGAACAATGAGGTTCTAGTCTCAGACTGTTCTACACCCGGGGCCATCCACCTCGAGAGCTAGTGCTTTGGAGTGTGGCGCGGATACATCAGAATCGGATTCGGAGACCGAAGGCGAGGCCGCCGTCGCTCGTCGCGCCGACGGTGGAGCGCTGGAGGTGCACGGTGATCCAGGTCACGCGCTTGGCTCCCGAGCCGACGACCACGCCCAACACCGCGCCGGTCAGACCGAGCACGGCAATGCGCGTGTCGACATTCGGCGACACTTCGTAGGCAAGGCAGGCGATCGTGCAGTTGCCCTCGTCGTCGACCCAGTCGGGTGACGCGACGACGGCGAGGAGCACGCCGGCGAGCGCGCCCAGTCCGGCCCCCTCCATCGTCATGGCCTGCTCCTGTTGAAGATCGATCCGCGCGACGGAGTCGGTTGGAACCATCAGTGCAAGCCCGGGGGCATCCCCATCGACGCTCACGACCAGGGTGTCCGCGGTCCACCGGACCAGCGTGCCGGTCATGCGGTCGCCCATGCTGGGGACGTCGAACCGAAGCCGGGCACCCGGATCGAGCCGACGCGCCTGGGTGCAGTCCGCGGTGCGGGGGTGGGCTACGACCAGAAGAGCCAGGCACAGGGTCTGCTCGACATGGCGGCGCATGCCGGCGCGTGAGGCATGACGCGTGCCGGGAGTGTGGTGCGTGAATGGCTGCTTGACGTGTCTCTTGTGAAGGACAAACGTGTAGTGATGACTCGCTCAATCCTCTTTGCCGTACTGGTGATTTTCCCTAGCGCGATGGATGCCCAGCGGCTCCCGGCTGAGCGCGTGGACGCCCAGGTGATCCA
>DASTDR010000153.1:0-2253 GCA_035710265.1 Gemmatimonadales bacterium
TGCTCGCGCGCTACGAGGCGCCCGTCACGAATGCGCAAAATGACGCCGGCCGCGTCGTCGCCATCGCGCGCCAGGCTGATCGCATCCGCATCGCCACCGCCCACGACTTCCACGGTTTGCGGCTGCTCGAGCTGATCCAGCCACTTCAGGGCATCGCGCAGCTGCGCCGCGCGCTCATAGTCCTGGGCGTTGCTTGCTTCGTGCATGCGCTCGCGGAGCCGGCCGCGCACATCGAGCGTCTTGCCCGAGAGGAACAGCAGCACATCGTCGATCATGCGCCGATAGTCTGCGACGCTTTGGTAGCTGACGCAGGGCGCCTTGCACCGCTCGATGTGGAAGTCGAGGCACGGCCGGTCGGGCGCCTCTTCCGGCAGATGCCAGGAGCAGGAGCGCACCGTGAAGATCCGCCGGATGATCTTGAGCGTTTGGCGCAGCGTCGCCACGTCGGTGTAGGGACCGAAGTAGCGCGCGCCGGGAATCGTCACGCGCCGCACCACCAGCACGCGCGGGAACGGCTCCGCCAGCGTCACCGCGATTTGCGGATAGCTCTTATCGTCCCGCAGCCGGATGTTGAACTTCGGCTGATTTTCCTTGATCAGCGTGTTTTCGAGCAGCAGCGCCTGCGCCTCGCTCGGAACGATGATCGTCTCGATGTCGGCGATCTGCTCGCGCAGGTACTCGCGTTCGGTACTGCCCTGCTCTTCGGCAAAGTAGGCCGGGACCCGCGAGCGCAGGTTGGCGGCTTTCCCGACGTACAGGATCTCCCCCGCGGCGTTTTTCCAGATGTAAACGCCGGGGCGAGCGGGAAGAGCCGCTAGTTGGCGGGCGAGCCGGTCAGAGATTGCCATGCGCGTATCGCGTCGGGGTGACGGAGCGCCAGTGTGAGCACCCCGTATGCCACACCAAAGGTACCCAGCACGACAATGCCCCGCGGGATGGGGCGCCAGGACGCGACCAGCAGATCGGTCCCGAACGCGAGGGCGGCGGACACGAGTGCGGCGAGCACGACCAGCCACAAGACGCGCGAATCGGCGCGCTGCAACACCGCACCGATCCGGGCATTCAGGCCGCGCAGGTTCAGCACTGTATTGAGAGTTCCCCCGATCGATGATCCGAGCGCGATCCCGGCGGGTCCCAAACGCTGCATGAACAGCCACGACAGCACGCCCGACACGACGAGCGAGGCGACCGCAATGCGGACCGGCGTGCGTGTATCCCCCAGCGCGTAGAATCCGGAGGCAAACAGTTTGACGGCCGCCTGTCCCAACAGGCCGATTCCATACGCGGCCAGCACGCCTCCAACCACGAGCGAGTCACTTGCCGCGAAGCGGCCCGTTTGGAAGAGCAACCCGATGATCGTGGGCCCGATTGCCACGAATGCGAACGCGGAAGGGATCACGAAGAACGCGATCCGGCGAAATCCCAGCGCAATGCGCGCGCGCAGCTGCTCATTCGCAGCCTCGCCCATGGCGTCACGGGCGAGGTCGGGTAGCGCGACGGCGGTGACCGCAACGCCGAACAGACTGATCGGGAGCACCTGCACGATCTGCGCGTAGCTCAGACTGGCGAGTCCTCCTTCCCCCGTGTAGGAGCCGAGGAACGTGTCCACCAGGCCGGAGATCTGCGCGACGCCTGCGCCGATCACGAGCGGCACCCAGGCCTTGATGACCGGGCGCACCCCTTCAGGCGCGAGACTCACGCGGAGCGGAATGCCCTGGAGCAGGCGCCAGCACGCGGGCAGCTGAATTGCGACCTGAAGCACGCTGCCCACGACTGTGCCCCACGCCAGGGCGAGCGACATCCCGTACAGCCCCTCCCCCTTCAGCCATGCCGCGGCGCCGATCATCGCGGCGATGCCGGCAATGTTCCAAAGCGCGGGCGCCGCATACGGGAGGAAGAACCGGCGGTGCGTGTTGAGGATCCCGAGGCACCACGCCGACACCACCATCAGGCCCGTCATCGGGAACAGAATCCGAACCAGGACGGTGGTCAGCTCGCGCCGGGGTCCATCGAATCCTTGCGCCACGAGGGCGGTGATCGCGGGCGCGAACGCGATACCTAGAGCTGCGAGCAGGCCGCTGGCGAGCAGCAGCAAGCCGAGGATCGCGCCCGCCAGCGCGCGCGCCGCATCCTTGTTTTGCTCGTTGAGGCGCGCGAACACGGGGATGAACGAGGCCGACAGCGTGCCTTCGCCCAGCAGGTTGCGGAGCGCGTTGGGAATGCGCAGCGCGGCGCGGAATGCGTCGGCGGCGG
>DASTDR010000154.1:0-3227 GCA_035710265.1 Gemmatimonadales bacterium
ACAATGGGTCAGGGCCGCGGCCGATCCCGCGCGGTGGGCCTGGCCCGCCAGCGAGCCTTCCCCGAAGAAGCTGCCCTCGTTCACGAGGCCGATCGTCGCTTCCTTGCCGGCCTTCGAGACGACGGTGAGCCTCACTCTGCCCTTCTGCACGTAGAAGACCGCGTTCGCCTCATCGCCCTGTGCGTAAATCGCCCGGCCCTTCGGATACGCCAGGAGCGTCCGGCCTTCTCCGATGGCCGCGAGCAAGGGGTGTGGGGCAACGCTCATGATGACTCTTCATCTTGCCCCAACAATCGCCGCTGGGCTGTGCAATGCGGCACAGCCCTCGCCGGTGGCCGTCGCACCCGACGTCACTCGCCCACGTGCAGTTGTGCACAGACAGAGCGCTCCTCAGTCGCTACTCTGAACGTGGAGTCCCAACGTTCATTTCATCAAGGGAGAAGCGATGCTCACCATACTCCTGGTCGTGCTCGTGCTGATGTTGCTGGGCGCGATGCCGTCCTGGCGACACAGCCGAGGATGGGGTTACTACCCCAGCGGGGGCCTCGGTCTCATCGTGCTCGTACTGGTCGTCCTGATGCTGTCGGGTCGGCTCTGACGCTGGTCGTCCGCCGCGAGGATGCACGTGAAGAGAATCACCCTCCTCACCTGTGGCCGCATCATCGCGGTGACATCGGTGCTGGCTCTCCTGCTGGCGGCTGCCGAGGTGCATCGCGTGTACTTCGACCGCCGCAACATGCCGGACCTCGGTCCCTTCGTCCGTTTCGAGTTCCCGACGACTGGCCACATCTACGATGCGGGCGACAGGCCGCTCATCGAGCTGGCGCGGGAGCGCCGCGAGCGCTCGCAGTACCGGGACATTCCACCGATCGTCCGTGACGCGATCCTGGCCGCCGAGGACAAGCGCTTCTTTTCCCACAACGGGATCGACTATCTGAGCCTGCCCCGCGTGCTCGGGAAGGTCAGGCTCGGCATGCTGGCTGGGCGTCTGGCGAGGGGCGGCCGCCACGACGAACGGCGCGGCGCGGCGCTGTTCCCGCAGGGAGGATCCACCATCACGCAACAGCTCGTGCGGGGCCATTTCCTCCGCGGCGTCACGGCGCTGGAGAACAGCCACGAGCTGCGCCCAACCGGGCTTGGTGCACGGGCGTTGTCGTCGGTCATTGGCGCCCGAAGCGTCAACATGCTGGCCCGGAAGCGCGAAGAGATGCGGCTGTCGTTCTGGCTGGAGCGCGAGATGCGGGACCAGTTCGGATCGAAGCGCCGTGCGAAGGAAGAGATCCTCGCCCGATACGCGACGTTCGTGTACATGGGCAACGGCCAGTACGGGTTCGCGAGGGCGGCGCAGTACTACTTCGGGCGGCCCCTGGCGACCTTCACCGCCGATGATGCCGACAAGGCGGCCCTGCTTGCCGGTATTGCCAAGTCGCCACGCGAGTACGCGCCGAGCGCCAGGAACGGGGACCTCGTCGTGAGGCGGCGGAACCAGACGCTGGCGCTGATGCGGGCGAATGGGTTCCTGTCGCCCGAGGCCGCTGCGCACGCCATCGGGCGCGCGCTCGATATCGTGCGCGATGACACGCGCCAGGCGCTCCAGGCGCCGGCCGTCGTGGAGCATGTCCTCGAGGAGATTAGATTTCGCCACGAAGACCTCAGCGTGGAAGACCTCCTGCAGGGTCGAATCCAGGTCTACGCGACAGCGGATGCTCGCGTACAGGACATCGTCAACGACGCCCTGGAGCATGGCCTCGTCCGGTACGAAGAGCGGCATCCGCGGGCGCGCGGGATGATCCAGGGCTCGGTCGTGGTGCTGCACAACCGCGATGGCCGGATCCTGGCCGAGACGGGCGGCCGGCGCGTCTTCAACGGACAATCCGCGTCCTACAGCGACTACAACCGTGTGACCAAGTCCCTGCGCCAGCCCGGATCGGCAATGAAGCCGCTGGTGTATCTGGCGGCCTTTCGCTCCGGAGACTTCACCCTCGAGACGCTGGTGCCCGATGAACCGATCAGCGTGCCGAACGGACCCTCGCGTCCAGCCAAGTGGATCTCGAACTACGACGGCCGGTTCAAGGGCCTGATTCCCGTCCGTCAGGCGCTCGCCGAATCCAGGAATGCCGTGGCCGTGTGGATCACCGAGCAGATCGGAATCGACCGGGTGCTGCGGACCTCACGGAGCCTCGGCATCCGGACGCCACTGCAACCCTTCGCCACGACGGCGCTCGGCGCATCAGAGACGAGTCTTCTCGAACTGGCGAATGCGTACCGCACCATGGCCTCGGGGATTGTGGCCGAGCCGTACGTGATCCGTGCCGTGGTGCGGGATTCTGGCGAGATCGTGACTGCCACCCGCCTCCGCGCGTTGCCGACCTCTATCGGCGGCACAGCGCTTTCGCTCATCCAGGAAGGCTTGCGCGGTGTCGTGCGCCTGCCCACCGGCACGGCGCATACGCTGGCCTCTCGCGGGTTCCCGATCGCCGTCATGGGCAAGACCGGCACGACGAGTGACTTCAAGGACGCCATCTTCGTGGGTTCGACCTACGGCCCCGACGGCATCACGGCTGCGGTCAGGATTGGCTTCGACGACAACCGTTCTCTTGGATCGAAAGAAACCGGGGGGAGGTTGGCGCTGCCGGTCTTTCAGGAGTTGATGCTCCGTATCTACCGGGACCGGGTCGTCGGGGTTGCACCGTCGTTTCCAGCATGGATGGAAGCCAGCATCACCGCTTCTCTCGTGCCACCTGCGCCCGATGAAGCCGATCTCGCCCGCACGGGCATCCCGTCCGTGTTTCGCGCAGGGCATCGGCCTGCATCAGCCGCCGAAACGGTCTGGCTGTTGACACAGGGACTGAGAATCAGAACGCCGTCCGCCGCCCTGCCGTTTCCGACCCGGCTGCCCGGCACGTCCGTGTTCGCGAATCAGGCGAGCGGCAGCCCCCGGCGTGACGCCGTCGGACCGTAGTCTTGGGCCGGATCAATCGCGTCGGTCCGACTCGATCTCCTGCCGCGTCATGGTCCCGAACGGGAACACGCGCGCATCGGTGTAGCCCCAGTGCTCGACGTCGATGAGGTATTGGCCACGTGACAGTACCGTGCCACGGCAGAGAAGGCTGAAATCGTCCCGTCGCTCTTCTCCGATCCGGCTCCACAGATGCGCGAGGATCCACGGCGGCACCGTGTCGGACCCGCCCGGGTACACGAAGCCAAACAGGACGAGGTGAGCCAGC
>DASTDR010000155.1:0-8666 GCA_035710265.1 Gemmatimonadales bacterium
GACACCTTCGCGCGGCTCGTGTGGCCCGCGGGTAAATTCGCGCGCGAGCGCGGCCTGACCTTTCTCTCCGCGCAGATTACCGACGTTCCCGGCCAGGCGCTGACGTTCCCGATGCTGCTCGCGGCCAGCGGCGTGAAATACCTCGCGAGCGGCCCCAACCCGGAACGCGCCGTCCCCCTGCTGCCGGCGAGCGGTGGCGAGGGTACGGCGTACCCGCAGCTCTACTACTGGGAAGGTCCTGACGGCAGCCGCGTGCTGCACTGGCGCGCGCACCATTACGGCGACGGCACGCGCTTCGGCTTCGACGTGGGGCCGGACGAAATGGGCCGGAGCCTCTCGGACTGGCTGCTGAATCAACCCGCATTTCTCGCGCAAAACTGGCCGTATGACATTGCGCTGCTGTACGGGGCGGACTGGCAGGACAACGCCCTTATGAAGGAAGCATTGGTCAAGAATGTCGAGGAATTCGGACGGCGCTTCATGTGGCCCCGAATCGTCACCGGCCGCGCCGAGGACTTTTTCCGGGAGATCGAGCGCCGCTACGCCACAAAAATCCCGGTGCGGCGCGGCGACACGGGCCTCTACTGGGAGGACGGGGCGGCGTCGACTGCGGCCCAGCTCGCCCAGTTCCGCTCGGCGCAGCTCGCCGCGCGCGCCGCCGAGATCCTCGCGCTGTGGGACGACAGAATCGAACCGGCAGGCGACGACGCCATCCTCACGCGCCGGCGCGAGCGCGCGGACGCTCGCACGACGATGTGGCGCGAGCTGCTGCTGTTTGGCGAGCACACCTGGGGCGCCGCCGAGAGTGTGGACGCGCCGGCGTCGCGGCAAACCGTGGCGCAATGGGAATACAAGAAACGGTTCATCGATGCGGCGGCTGCGGGCGCGCGGGATCTGCTCGACGCCGGACTGCTGCGCCTGGGCCGCGCCACACGCTCGGGACGCGGGCGACTCGTGTTCAACGCCGGCTCCTGGGAGCGCACCGATATCGGTCGCGTCGCGGGAGGCGCCGGCAAATCGCTCGCGTACGACGGGCGCGAGCTGGCGTCGGTCGATCTCGACGACGGCGACGCGCTCGTCTTGTTCCGCGACGTGCCGCCGCTCGGCTACCTCGCGCTGACCGAGGCCGACCGGGATCCGCGGCCACCCGCCGCGGATGGTGACGCGCTCGACGCGACTGCCGGTGGGTTCACCGTCAAGCTCGATGACGCGACTGGTGCGATCCGCTCGCTGGCGGGACCGGATGGAAAGGAACGCGTCAAAACGTCCGACTGGTCCGGGCTCAACCAGCTGATCTACGCCAGAGGCGGCGAGCGCAGCGCGCTCTGGACTACCGGCAACCGCGACGATCTCAAGAACGCGCCGCAACTCGAGCTCACCCAGGCGCGCTTCACGCGCGCCCGCCGAGAAAAGCTGCCGGGCATTGGAACGCGGCTGGTGACCGAGCGCGCGCTGGACGGCTTCCCGACCATTACGTCCACCGTGACGCTGTACGACGAGCTGCCGTGGGTGGATATCGAGAACCGCATTACCAAGACGCCGGCATTCGCGAAGGAAGCGCTGTACGTCGCGTTCCCGTTCGCGTTCGCGAAGCCCGTTGTGGAAGTCGAAGTCCCGCTCGGCCGGATGACCGTCGAGCGCGATCAGCAACCGGGCAGCTGTCGCGACTGGTACTGTCATGCGCACTGGGTGTGGCTGCACGAGGGCACTGAGGGCGTGCTCTGGAGCGCACCCGACACGCCGCTGTTCACGTTGAACGATCTGTTC
This sequence comes from Gemmatimonadales bacterium, assembly GCA_035710265.1. GTDB lineage: Bacteria > Gemmatimonadota > Gemmatimonadetes > Gemmatimonadales > GWC2-71-9 > 20CM-2-65-7. The sequence goes on from DASTDR010000155.1 coordinate 1,768, forward strand.
CGCGGTCAGTGGCGGCGCAGCATCGTGCCGGACGGGACGTTGTTCGCGTACGCGATGAACAACTACTGGCACACGAACTACGCGGCGGCGCAGGGCGGGTCCGTCACGTTCCGCTTCCGCCTGTCCCTGCTTGCGCCCGGAGATGTGGCCGAGCCGGTGCGGCGCGGCTGGGCCGCGTGCGATCCGTTGTATGTGAGTCCGGCGTATGCCACCACTGCTCCGGGCCCGCTGATTACCAAGGATCGCGCTTTGTTCTACGCCGACAAGAACGTCATGGTCGTGGGAGCGAAGGCCGCGGACGACGGCGAAGGCGCGATCGTCAAATTGCTCGACGTCGCGGGCCAGGCGCGGGCGGTCGGGGTCTGGCCTGCCGCGTACGCGTTCAAGCTGGCCCGCCGAACCAGCCTGGTCGAGCACAACGGGGATCCGATTGCGGTCGGCAGCGACGGACGTGCCTCGATCGACCTTCCGGCGTGGGGGATCGGCACCGCGCGGTTGTTCACGCCAGCCGAGGGCACCTGACCGCAGGCGGGTTCGCGCCCAAGGATGTCCCGCTCCGGGACGACGTCCGGACGCTGGGCGCGCTCGTGGGCGACGTGCTGCGCGAGCAGTGCGGCGAGGCGTTCTTCCAGCTCGTCGAACGCGCACGCCATGCCGCCATCGCATCGGCCGACGACGAGCTGCACGAGCTCGTGAAGGACTTGCCGGCGCCGAATGCGGAAACGCTGATCCGCGCCTTCGCCACCTACTTCGAGGTCGTGAATCTCGCCGAACGGATCCACCGGATCCGGCGCCGCCGCGACTACCTGCGCGACGGCACCGCCCCCCAGGAAGGCAGCCTCAAAGCCGCCGGCGCCGCACTGCTGCAGCAGCCACTCCTGATCGAGCCGGTATTCACGGCGCATCCGACCGAAGCCACGCGCCGCACGCTGCTCGAGAAGGAGCAGGTGATCGGGCGGCTGCTCGTCGAGCGCCTCGATCCGTCGCGCACGCCGGACGAAGAGCGGGCCGCGCTGGCCCGGATCCGCGAGGAGGTCACCGCCGCGTGGCAAACGGACCCGCATCCTTCCGCGCGGCCCACGGTGATGGACGAGCTCGAGAATGTGCTGTTCTATCTGACCGACGTGATCTACCGCATCGTGCCGCCATTTTACGAAGAGCTGGAGCAGGTCACGCAGCAGCCGGTTCAGCCGGTTCTGCGATTCGGATCCTGGGTTGGCGGCGACATGGACGGCAATCCCAACGTCGGCGCCGACACGCTGCGCGCGGCTCTGGAGCGGCAGCGCGAGCTGGTGCTCGAGCGATATCGGCGCGAGACCGGCGAGCTGGCTCGAAAGTTGTCCCAGTCGGGCGCGCGCGCCGGCGTGAGCGAGGCGATCCGCGGCCGGATCGCCGAGTACTCGGCGCAGTTTCCGAAGGCGCTGAGCGCGATCCCCAATCGGTACCACGACATGCCGTACCGCGTGCTGTTGGGATTGATGGGCGCGCGGCTTGCCGCCACCCAGCGCGACGAGCCGAATGCGTACCCCGGTCCGGCCGAGCTCGAGCGCGATCTGCGCGATGTCGTCGCGAGTCTGCGCGCCCATCGCGGCGAGCACGCGGGCCTGTTCGGCGTGCAACGGCTGCTCCGGCGGGTCGAGACGTTCGGCTTCCATCTCGCGACCATCGACGTGCGCCAGCATGCGAGCGTGCATCGCGCAGTCATAGGGACTCTGCTGGCTGATCCGGATTGGAGCAGCCGTGGCGCGAGCGAACGCTCCGCGCGGCTCCGGCGTGTTCTCGAACACGCAGAGGACCCCCCGGGACCGCCGGATGCCCAGGCGACCCGCCTGCTCGCCGTCTTCAAGGCCATCGCGGCATGCCGGGTGCGGTTCGGCCCACGCGCCGTGGGACCGTACATCATCAGCATGGCGGAGGGCGCGGACGACGTGCTCTCGGTCCTGGCGTTGGCCCGCTCGAGTCAGCTCACCGACGGGAAGCACATACCGCTCGACGTGGCTCCGCTGTTCGAGACCGTCGCCGATCTCGAGCGCGCGCCCCACGTACTCGAGGAGCTGCTGCGCGATTCGTATTATCGCGCGCACCTCGGCGCGCGTGACATGCGGCAGGTCGTGATGATCGGGTACTCCGACAGCAATAAAGACTCCGGGATTGCCTCGGCGCGGTGGGCGCTGCAGCGGGCGCAGGCCGCCCTCGTCGAGACCACGGAGCGCTCCGGTGTCGAGCTGACCTTCTTCCATGGCCGTGGAGGCACGGTGAGCCGAGGCGGTGGCAGGATTGCCAGCGCGATTCTGAGCTCGCCCCGTGGGTCGGTGAAGGGGCGCTTCCGCGTGACCGAGCAGGGCGAGGTGATCAATGCCAAATACGGCCTGCGCGGGATTGCCATGCGCACGCTGGAGCAGACTGTCAGTGCGGTCGCGCAGGCGAGCGCCCTGCCCCGCGACGCCGACCCACGCGAGGCCGAGTGGTCGGGGATAATGGATGAAGTCGCGCGGGACAGCCGCAGCGCGTATCGGGCGCTTGTGTATGACGACGCGCGGTTCGTCGAGTATTTCCGGCAGGCCACGCCGATCGACGTCATTCAGCGCATGGCGATCGGCAGCCGCCCTGCTTCCCGTCAGAATCCCGATCAACCGGCCGGCATGATCGAGCAGCTGCGGGCGATTCCCTGGGTGTTCGCGTGGACGCAGAGCCGCCATCTGCTCCCCGGCTGGTACGGCGTCGGGACGGCGCTCGAGCGAGCAGTCGCGCGCTACGGCACGGCAACACTGGACGAGATGGTCCGTGACTGGCCGTTCCTGCGCGCGCTCATCGACGACGTCGAGATGGTGCTCGGAGTCGCCGACCTCTCAATTGCGGCGCGCTACGCGAGGCTCGCGGGCGCGCTCGGCGACCACTACTTCCCGGCGATTCGGGCGGAGTTCGACCGCGCGGCGCGGCACGTGCTCGCCCTGAAACACGAGCAGGAGCTGCTCGACTCGGATCCCGCGATGCAACGCTCGATTCGGCTGCGCAACCCGTACGTCGATCCCATGAGCCTGCTGCAGGTCGACCTGCTCGAGCGCTGGCGTGCGGCGGGGCGTCCCGACGACGATCTGTTCCGCGCGCTGATGGCGAGCGTGCGGGGCATCGCGCAAGGGTTGCAGAGTACGGGGTGATCTACCAGACGATGCTGAAATCGCCCCAGGGGATGAACGGCCAACCCTCGATGCTGTTGGGGAACACATAGACCAGACCAAAACCGGCGGACAGCTGCTTCCCGAACGCCCGCACGCCAAACAGCACCGGCACGGCATCCTCTTCCGGTAGTTTCCAAGCTTCCACCATCAACTTGCTGCCGCTGCCGATGCGGGTCTCACCGCCCGCCACAAACAAGGGCTGCGGCGCCAGATCGTGCGTGGTAAACGGCAGGCCAGCGAGCAAAGTGATGGCGTGATCCTCACTGCCGAGCGTCGTCACTGCGTAGCCCATCCCGAGCGAGGCATCAGATTCATTCGGCACGGTCGCCCAAAAGGCGCCGAACGCAACAGCGGCACCCGGGGTCTGTACGACGCCGACCTTGGCTGCGCCGTACACGAGCTGATCGCTCCCGGGTATGATCGACACACCGCCCGACACCATGACGCGGTCAGACACACCGTAGCCCACCGTCGGAAACACGATGTAATAGTCGGTGAAGTAGCCGCTCCCTCCCGGCAGCGTACGCGCCGTCGGCGCGAAAAACAGGCGGCTGGAGCTGGCGTCGGAGCGCCGAACGCCTTTGGCCGTGACCCGACCGGTCTCCGGGCGCCACGATACAATGGAACGCCGCGGCACAGTGATGCGCGCGCCGGCAAATGTGAGCAGCGTGAGCGAGGTGTCGTCCGCCGCAACCACGCGACCGGTGACGTCGGATCCGTCGGTGAGATGCAGCGCAACGATCGCGATGGTATCGACGGGCGGCGCGGTGGGCTGCTGTGCCACTGCGGGCGATACGACTGCCGCGACTGCGAGCAATACCGAAGAAACTCGCATGAGCACACGCTCTCGCCGCGGCCCACCCCCTGTCAAGCCGGCCCTCCGTCAGTTAACGTCGTTCCATGACCCAGGCAACGACACTCGGTGAGCTGAAGCAGACGGAATGGGCGAGTCCCGCGCGCCGCCAGCGGTCGGTCAAAGACGAAATGCGGGAAAACCTCATCTGTTTACTCGAGAACGGCTCTCCCCTGTTCCCCGGCATCGTCGGGTACGAGGAGACCGTCCTCCCGCAGCTCGTCAACGCGATTCTCTCCCGTCACAACTTCATCCTGCTCGGCCTGCGGGGTCAGGCCAAGAGCCGGATCCTGCGCCAGCTCGTCACGCTGCTCGACGAAGAGATCCCGATCCTCGCGGGCAGCGAAGTGAACGACGATCCGTTCGAACCGATCTCCAAGTACGGCCGGGAGCTCATCGCCGAGCACGGCGACCGGACGCCGATCGCCTGGCTGTCGCGCGAGCTGCGCTTCATCGAGAAGCTGGCCACGCCCGACGTCACGATCGCCGACATCATCGGCGACGTCGATCCGATCAAGGCCGCGCGCGGCGGGCATCTGCTGTCCGACGAGTTGACAATGCATTTCGGGCTGCTGCCCCGCGCTAATCGGGGCATCTTCGCGATCAACGAGCTGCCCGATCTCGCCGGCAAGATTCAGGTCGGCTTGTTCAACATCATGCAGGAAGGCGATGTCCAGATCAAAGGATATCCGGTTCGACTGAACCTCGACGTCGCCTTGGTCTTCACCGCGAACCCTGAGGACTACACGGCTCGTGGAAAGATCATCACCCCGTTGAAGGACCGGATCGGGTCGGAGATCACAACGCACTATCCCCTGACCGTGGAGTTGGGCGCGGCGATTACGCAACAAGAGGCCTGGGTGGAGCGGAATGGCGGCTCGAGGTCCATTCGCGTCCCCGACTTCATGGCTGAGCTGGTGGAGCGGATTGCGTTCGAGGAGCGTGAAGATAAGAGCATCGACCTCCGCTGCGGGGTGTCGCAGCGGCGGCCGATCAGCGTGCTCGACAACGTCGTCTCGAATGCCGAGCGGCGCACGATTGCCAGCAAGGAGAAGACAATCGTGCCGCGCATCTCCGACGTGTACGCCGCGCTGCCGGCGATCACCGGGAAGCTCGAGCTCGAGTACGAGGGCGAGCTGCAGGGCTCGGAGACGATCGCGAAAGACTTGATCCGGCGGGCGGCGGGCCGCACGTTCGAGGCCAGAGTCGGGGGCGCCAATGTCGACGACATCGTCCATTGGTTCGACGAAGGCGGGGCGCTCAAGATCACGGCCGACGAGCGCTCGGAATCCCTGTTGAAGGGGTTTACGGTCGTACCGGGGCTGCTCGCGCTCGTGGAGCAAGTCGGGCTCGGAGGCAAGAAGGATCCCGCGACCATGGTGTCGGCGTGCGAGCTCATCCTCGAGGGACTCGTCGCGGAAAAGCGTATCGCGCGCAGCGAGGAGCTCGGCTACGTGCGCGCGCGCTCGGAGCAAAAGCCACCCTTCGGGAAGGGGCCGATGGGCGCAGGCCCGGGAACCGGGCCGAACCTCTTCACGTAGGTCTTCCCCGTCCCCCACGTCTCGGAGTCGCCATGGCCATGCTCGTCTTTGGTTTCGTACTCCTCGTCGTCGGCATCTTCATGCGGGTCGGCGCGGTGGCGGTCGGCGCCGACAGCGCGCGCCCGGCCGCCGGCGCCTTGCGCAGCCTCGGCCTCCTGGCGATCGCGGCCGGGGTGATCGTCATGCTGGGCTCGACCATCGTCGTCATCGGTCCGGGCAGCGTGGGCGTGCGGCACGCGTTCGGGTACGTCGACCCGACGGCGCTGAACTCGGGAATCCGGTTCGTGCCGCCATGGTCATCGGTCGAGCGGTTCTCGGTTCGCGAAGAGCAGTTTCCTCCGATCGACCGCGCCGAGGATATCGACGCGCTATCGCGCGAACAGATGGGCATGAAGGTGGATGTGGCACTGCGCTGGCAGATCGACCCGCAGGAGGCGCCCAAGATCTTTCGGGAGATCGGGAACGAGGACCAGATTCGGAGCGTGGTTCGGAATGCGATCCGCAACGGCGTCCGGGACGGCATGGTGCAGTTCACGATCAACGACATCGCGCAGCGCAACCGTATCGCCTCGGTCATGGAGGCGGAAGTCGACTCGGCGCTCGTGACGCGGCCCCGGGGCGGCGGCCCGCCATTCCGCATCGCTACCGTGACCGCGTTCTTCCTGCGCGACCTCCAGCCGCCTGCTCAGGTCGTGCAGGCGATCAACAATAAGATCGCGCAGCAGCAGCAGATCGAGACCGAGCGGCATCGCGTTGAAGTCGCACGGCTCCAGGCCGAACAGCAACGGCTGCTCAACCAAACGCTGACGCCCGAAGCGCTGACCAAGCAGTATCTCGAGGTGCTGCACGACATGCGCGGATCCAGTAACCTGGTGATCATGGTCCCCACCGAAGGGGGCATGCCGATGCTCAATCTGGGGGACCTACGGCAGAATCTGCGCCGGCCCTAAAGCCGCTCGTCACGATCTCGCGGCAGTACGCGTCGGGCGGCTCCGAGATCGCGCGGCTGGTCGCGCAGCGTCTGCCGGGGTGGACCCTGATCGACAACGAATTCGTCGAGCAGGTGGCACGGCTCGCGGGATTGCCGAAAGAAGAAGTCGCGCGCCGCGAGGAACGAACGCCAGGGTTGCTGGAGCGGTTGGCTCGCACTCTGGCGGTCGGCGCGCCGGAAATGTTCATCGCGACCGGCGAGCACCAAGTCCCCGTGGACACGGCCGAAGAGGAAACGGTCGTCAAGACCACTGAGCGCGTGATCGCGGAAGCGGCCACCGAAGGACGGGTGATCCTGGTGGGCCGCGGCGCGCAAGCCGTGCTCGCGACTCGGCC
>DASTDR010000156.1:0-2729 GCA_035710265.1 Gemmatimonadales bacterium
TTGTGTGGCGGAAACCGCATACCGGATCCGGTTGCCCCAGGCGTCCAGCCCGAACCCGACGCCGTCGGTCGGCTGGAAGCCGATGGTTTTCGCAGGCAGAAACCCGGCGTAGGTCGCCGTGCATGGCGCCACGCCGCCGCCAGCTTCCTCGCCGCTCGTGATTGCGGGGCACGGCAGCCGTCCATTCACCAGCGAGAACGCGAGCAAAAGCTCTTTCGCTTCCTCTAGCCGGCGCTGCGTGTCGTTGCGGTTCCGCGTTTCGAAGTGTGCGCCGAGGCCGAACAGGGTCGAGCTGAGCAGCAAGCCGATGATGGCCAGCACCACCGCGAGCTCGGTGAGTGTGAAGCCGCGGCGAGCGCGTCTCACGGGTTTGCGTCCACGACCACGATGCGATCGTTGAAGGCGGAATTCACCGCACGCTGCTCGAAATTCAGGTCGAGATCGGCGTTGGCGCCCTCGAGGAAGTCGGCGAGCGCGCCATTCGGCCGCGGGCTGCCGTCGAGGCTGCGGCCGGCGAGGATCAGGATGGCGCGCTGCTTGCCTGCGGGGACGAGATTCGCGACGTGCAGACAGCTGCTGCACGAGCGCGGTGGGGCCGCGCTCGCGGCATGGCCCGGTGTGAGCGCGTAGTAGAGCAGCCGGTACCACTCGTTGCGCACGAACCAGCCGCTAACCGGGGCTAAGGGGTCGAGGAGGGCATGATCGCCAATCGCAGCGCGGTCGATGCGGATGCGAAACTGCGCGCTGCTTCCCCAGCCCATCGCATCGATGTTGGGCAGCATGGCGCCAAAGGTCACAGTCACCGAGCCCGCCGGCTTGTCGGCGATGGAGCCGTCGTTCATCTCAGCGAAGTAAGTCACCGGTTGTGGCTGCCATGGATCCAGAAGGGCGTTGCTGCGCGCCGAGACCTCCAGCTTCTTCGGATCGAGCGCGCGCAGCCCCATTGCGACGTTCGCAAACGTGGCGCTCATCTCGATACGGACGGGCCGCCACGGTTCTAGCTCGCTTTTTGCGTATCGCCCTTCGCACTGCCGCACGTCCGGACTTTCCCAAACGCAGGTTTGCGATTCGATGCCCCCGTAGCCGAGCACCTCGGTGGCGTCCGCGGGCGTCGCCGCGTAGCCGACGAGCGAGGGCAGACAGCGCGGCCCGCTGCAGCCCAGAGTCTGGTTGAAGGGAAGAAGGCCCTGGAGCGCACCGGCAGCGCCGCGGAAGCTAGACGTCCCGGGGTCGCCGAAGGGCGCGGCGAAGGGATACACCGCGTGCTCGGCGCTCAATCCCCAGGTGGGCGTGGCATAGACGCGTTTCAATTCGGGGATTACGTCGCGCTCGATGCGCTTGGCGATCGCCGCTTCCAGCGCGGGCATGAGATCGGCCGCGCCGATCGCGACCACCTGGTCGTTGAACGCCTGATTCGTGGCGTTATCGACAACGCCCGAGCGGAAGGCGCTCGCGGTGTAACACTCGAGGTAATCGCGCGGGTTGGGCGGTATGACCGGCACCGGGGACTGCACGCGCGCCACGCAGCCGGCCGCGAGTTGGCTCGATGTCGGCGCGCTGTTCAGTGCGGCTCCGGGGGCGATGAGAAGCGCGATCACCGGCCGGCCGTCCAGCGTGAGCTGACCGGGGGTGTTGGAGTTGATCTTCAGCGTGGCGCTGCTGTTCGGGAGGTGCCATCCTGGCGACACCACATACCAAACTTGCCGTCCGGACGAGTCCAGCGTTTGGGGTAAGCCGAGCGTTCGCCAGGGCAGCCAGCCGATCGGGTTGGCACAGCTCCCGGCGGCCCGACCCTCGTTTCGCGAGCCCACATCGCCCCAGGCCTGCGGACAGGGTAGCCGGCCCGGGTTCGCTTCGCCCGGCTCGAGCGCATTCGCGGCTACCCAGGCGATAAGAGCGGCCTTGGCCTCAGCGAGGATCCTCGCGTTGTGCCTCGTCTGCGCCGCCGTGCGCGAGGCAAGGCTGAACGCTGAGACGAGCATCCACGTCGTGCCGAGCACCAGAAGCGCCGCAAGCGCGAGAAGCGCAGTGCCGCGCTGGCTGCGTGTGCCGGAAGGACCGGGCATGGCGGCGGCAGTCTATGCACGCAGCGCGACGCTGAAACGCGGTTCTAGACCAGGAGGATGTGCAAAAAGTCACACCCCGCAGCTGGATCGGACGCCCAGACTAACCGGGCGCTAGAGGGCGAGCGCTAAGGATGGCACCGGATCGTTGGTGCCGCCCTCGACGCACGAGGCGACGCTCGCGCGGGTGTTGCCGGAAGCGAAATTGCCGTCGTCGCTCTTTGTGTCCAGCTCCTGCGCCGAACGGCAGGAGAGGTTCAGCACCTCGATTACGTTGCGCGTGCTGGTCGGGAAGCTCGTGACGCCGCTTGCGCTGCGGGCGATCGCGCGGATCGTGATCAGCCGGTCGCTCTGGCTTAGCGTGATCGGACCGGCGCCGCCTTTGATGAAGCCGGCGTGGAAGAGGTGGTTCGGAACGCAGGCAACCTCGCCGGCGTCGATCTGGCCGTCTCCGTTGCCGTTCGCGCTCACCGAGCACGAGTTCGCCACCACGCCCGGGATCCGGGTGGTGGCGTTGGGCATGTCGCCGGGGAGGTAGCCGTAGCGCTCGCGAAAGCGCACGATCGCTTCCGTCAGGTCCTTGACGCTCGCCTGCACTGCCTGACTGTGCGACGCGCCGATCAGGCTCTTACCCGATGTGCTGGCGACGATGCCCAGGATGATGGC
>DASTDR010000157.1:0-7609 GCA_035710265.1 Gemmatimonadales bacterium
CGGATAAACGCGCGCTTGGCCGCGGTCACCGAGTCGTGCTCGGCCTCGAGCACGTCGAGCTTGTCGAAGTGATCGTAAAACGTCGGCTCGTGCGTGATCACGAGATTCGCCCCGCGGGCCGCGGCGCGCTGCAGCACGTCGAACGTGGCCATCATCGTGACGGCGATGCCGGTGACAGGCGTCGCCGGATCCCCGTCCTTGAACGTGTCCACCGTCGGCTCGGTCCACGGCACGCCGATGTTCTGCTGAATCCGCTGCATGACGTCGCGCGCCGTCAGGGGGGGCGGCTGGGGCGGCTGCTGCGCGGACAGCGCCGGCGCGAGCGCGAGCAGGGCGCCGACGAGCCACATCGAAGAGTTTTGAGGGGAAAGTCTCGTCATCTACTACTTCAGTATTCCAGCGAGCAGCGCAATTGAACCCACTGCGCCGACCCAAAATACAAACGACCACTTGATCAAATCCGATTTGGTTCGCTCGATCCGCGTTTCGAGCCGGGCGATTTCCGTGCGCACCTCGCTCCGGAATTCGCCGATCAGAGCTCCGAACCTGGCAAAGTTCAGATCGTTGAGCTCACGGAGCTCGGTACGGTGCGCGTCTATCTGCTGCATCCAATCAACCAGGTCGTGACCGGCATCGTCCCCAAGTGCCTCGTAGAGTTTGCGTGACAAGCGGGACGTAATCGTCATGTGCGATTCCTCAATAGGGAATCGCCAAGCTGAACTTAGCCGAGTCTCCAGCCAGCATCAAATTGTTGCGACCCGGATCGAAAGCGAAGGACCGACCGCAAGGCTTACGGTCGGATCCTCAGGACGCTCACGGTTGCCGCGGCCGGCGATGCCTCGATAGCCACCAGCCAGCGGCCGTCGTCGCTGACGTACAGCTGCGAGGGCAACGCTGCGAGCCGTACTCGGGCGAGCAGCCCCCCGCCACCCGCATCGGCGAGCAGGATGCTGCGCCGAGCGATCGCGTAATAGAGGATGGTGCCGTCCACGGACAGCACCGACGGCCCGGGCGAGAATCCGCCATCGGGGATGTCGACCTGCCGGACCAGGCTCAGCGCGCCATTGTAGACGTTGGTTCTGAGCGCCACGCGGGTGCCCGCGCTGTCCAGCGACGGCAGCAGGCGAGCAGGCAGGCCGTTGGCGCGCGGGCCGAACGTATCGCTCGCCGCTTCGTAGCGCTGGAAACTGTTGGCGTCTCCCTGCAGCACGACGCTGCCGTGGTTAGGCGCGCGCCCGACGCTACCGACTCCGAAGACGCCGTTCTGCCCCGCATCAGTGCGGACGCGCGACGCGCCGGTCCCGAGGTTCACTTCCCATACCTTGTAGGATGCGGATCCAGAGGTCGTAACGATCGCCTTGCCGTTCGCCGCGACCCGCAGCTGCGCCGGCCGCTCGGTGAACGACGGGTCGAGCCCCGGCATCGGGAGCGTCGTCATCACCGGATCGACTGCCTGGAGATCGACGATCCCCAGCGCCCCCGTGTAGCTCAGCGCGAGCACCAGTGAATCGCCGCCCGCCGAGAGATCGAGGTCCGTCGCGAAACCACCGATGGCGATCGTGTCGGTCGGCGCGAGCGTCGCGAGCGACAGCACGACGACCCGCCCCTGCGACGGTTGCAGCACGTACAGCGCCTCGCGCACCGCGTCGATTGCGACGGCGTTGACCGTGCCGCTCAGCGATTGTGTCACCGCCGGGTAGCTGGTATCGGGATAGATGCGCAGGCTGTCCGGCGCGGCGGGGACGCCGATCGTATCGCTGACATGTCCCGCGGCGTCCCGGACGTAGAAGCGCAGCGCCTGGCGTCCCACCCACGCGCGCTGGAGCCTGATCGTGACCAGGCTGGCGTAGGAAGCTGCCGGGGTCGGCACGACGATGGAGTCGATGAATCCCGCCGGCTGCACTTCCCAGAAGAGCCGGGTGACGGACTGGTTGTCGCGCCCCTGGACGTACGCGAAGATGGAATCGTCGCTGAACCAGGTGCGGGTCCCGATCGTGGGAATCGGGGAGCCTGAGTGCGGCGAGAAGAACGACACGCTCGCCGTCGGGGGCGTAACGTCGATCACCCGGGGCCCCGATGCGGCCCGCGCGGTGTCACTCGCGCCCGCCAGGTTCGTGACCAGCACGGACACGGACACCGTCTCCCCGGGCCGGCAGGCCGGCGGCACCAGGACGATTGCCGTCCGGCTCAGCGATCGCTTTCCCCGCTCATCGAACGCCGTTTCGAAGTCGCACGCGCCCGAGAGGACAACGCTGCTGGACCAGAAATCGATCGGGCTGGTTGCGGAATAGTTGACGCGGATCGTATCCCCCGGTTCTACGTCGCCGGAGGTTGGTGTGACGGAGAACGCCGTGATCTGGGGCTTAGGGGCGTTTGACCACGGCTCCCCGCAGGTGAACTCGACGCGCGCCGCGCCCGTGCCGCGGCCCTGGATGAGGTAGGTAAACACGAACGCGGCGCTGAACGGCGCGGCCGCGGAGACGGTCCAGGAGGAACTCATCGTTGTGGAGTTGCCGATCGGTCCACCCCATGTCGCGCTCACCGTCGGAGCGGCGATGTCCACGGAATCGACGCGCGTGCCGCCGATGTAGATCAGTCGCCGGGCATGCAGCCATGCGGCTGCGTGCACCTGCGGGTCGGGACTTTCGAACTTGCCCTTGAGGTCGACCGTGCACTGTACCGTGAGCGTGGGAGGCGCCCCGATCATCGTGGGCCCGCGCACCGTGTCCACCGTGACCGTGAGGTGCGTCAACGTGGGCAGGCCCGTGACATCCGTGCCGCGGCAGGCACCCGCAATGAGGGCGGCCGCCGCGATCGGCACGATCGTGATCCTTTTGCTCAGTGCGCGCTCCTCGTTCTTACCCGCGTCCCGCGATCTCCTTGAGGGCTGCCGCTAGCCGGTCGGCATCAGCGGGACTGTTGTAGAGCGCCGGCGTCACCCGCACACAGTCGCCACCGGCCAAGCCGGTCCGCCACGCGGTGAACAGTCCGTACCGCTCCACTAACTCCGTCACGACCGCCTGGTTTGCTTCGCGGCTCCCGCGCTTACGAATCCGGAACGACGTAATGGCCGCCACCGTCGCGGGATCGTCCAGCGTGAGCACGTCGATTTCCGGCGTGGCGCGTACCTGCGCGACCCACCGGTCGCGGAGGTAGCGCACGCGCGCAGCCTTGTAGGCCGGTCCCACCGCCGCGTGAAAGTCGAGCGCCGCGGGCACGGTCAGATAAGTGGCGAAGTGCGCCGTCCCGGTGTGGATCCGGCTCTTGATGCTGCCCGCAGGATTGGTCTCGTCGCCGTACATCCGGTCGATATCCGGCAGTCGTCCTTCCTTGATGTACATCACTCCGGCGCCGATCGGTGCGCCGAGCCACTTGTGAAGATTGAACCCCACGAAATCGGCACCCAGGTCGGACAATGTGATATCGAGCTGACCGAATGAGTGGGCGGCGTCGACGATCACATCTGCGCCTCGGACCCGCGCCAGCTCGACGATCTGCTTCGCAGGCAGTATCAGGCCGGACTTGTTGTTGAGATGCGTCAGCAGGAGCAGGCGGGTCCGCGGATGCTGTGCCAGCGCCCGCTCGTACGCGGCCAGCACTGTTTCGTGCGACGCCGGTTCCGGCAGGTCGAAGCGCGCCACGGTGACGCCGCGCCGCTCGGCGAGCCAGTTCATGGTGTGCTGCATCGCCATATAGTCCACGTCGGCATACAACACGGTGTCGCCGGGGCGCAGCCGGTTGTACTGGGCGATCAGGCAGTGCAGCGCCTCGGTCGCGCCGCGCGTGAAGGCGATCTCCGCCGGTTGGGCGCCGACCAGCTGCGCGACGCGAGCGCGGGCAGCCTCGAGGTCGGTCTCGTACCGGCGCCGGGCGTAGTGCGAGCTCTCGAGGTTGACGCGGTCGATGTGGCGATGGAACTCAGCCAGCACCGGCAGCGCCATCATGCCGTAATAGCCGGCCTCGAGATTGGTGAACTGATTCGCGACCCTGTAGTGGGCGCGGACCCTCGCCCAATAGGCCTCGTCCCGAGCCACCGTCGCCGCCGGTCCGGTGGGCCGATTGAGCGGCGGCAGCTTGGGATCCTGATCGACCGCCGTCCCCGGCGGCGCGAGCGGGCGGGCAACTAAACCGAAACCCGCTAGGCCGCTGGCTGTGAGGAAGTGTCGGCGCGTGACCATGACAGACCTCCGATTGCCTGAACCAAGGTGCCCTTTGTGACCATCCCTGCCGTTCCGGTTCCTTAAATCTCTCTTCACCGTTGTTTCATTCGCCCCTCAGCAGAATATCTAACCGGATCTTCGGGCATTGCACCCAACGTCTTGCGTATGCACGAGCGCACCAGACTGCGCTGGCTTGGCATTTTCCTGAGGCTGCTCGCCGTCGGATTCCTGGCGGCGTTCATCCCTTGGATCGCGCTGATTCTTCTCGATGCGCCGATCCTCGCTCCCGGCGGTGGGCTGGCGCCGCTGCTCCGATTCCAACCCTATAACGCTGCCTACGAAGCCATGATGGCCGCCGTCTACATCGTGTGGGCGGTGATGCTCTGGCGTGCGGCGTCGCACCCCGAGCAACACACGCTCTTCCTGGATTTCACGATCTGGGCCACCCTGGCCCACGGCCTGGTGATGGTGATCGCGACTCCGCTTCAGAAGGGCGTGGGCATGACCGCCATCGAGAGCACTCCGCTCCTTGTGATCGCAGGTCTCCTCTGGTGGCTGCGGCCGGGAGCAGGGGCGCATCGCGTCCCCAAGGAGGTCGATATGAAGGATTACACCCCCGCGTTCACGCTTGGCGTGCAAGAGGTGAAGGGGTTCTGCCCAGCCGGCGAGAAGTACGCAAAGGAGCAACTCGCCGCCAGGACGATTCCGGTGCTGTCGTGCGAAGGGCCCTGCATCCGGGGCGAAATCGCGCGGCTCGCCGCGACCATGATCACGCAGGACGTGCCGGGGCTCGCTCGCGCCTGTCACGCCGAGACCTTCTTCGTCCCGCATTCATCGATGGCGACCTGGGTCAGGCGGGCCGACAAGGCGGTGATGATCGACGGCTGCTTCCTCAAATGTCACGGACGCGTCCTCAAGAAGCTGGTCCCCGAGGACAAGGTGATTCACATCGATGCGCTGCCCCTGTACAAGAAATACAACGACGTCTTTCTGATGGATGATGTGCCGGAAGCGGAACGCAAAGGGGTCGCGCGACAGGTAGCCGACCAGATCATTACCAACCTGCGGCACGCCGGCCACATTCCCGTGCGGGCGTGAGGCTGGCCCAGAGAGTGAGGGACCTATGGACTACTTGGAGTTGAGCGCGCACATGACCGTGCGCCCGGGCTGTCTCGAGGGCTTCAAGAAGCAGGCGGCTGAGTGCATTCGGATCACGAAGGAGCATGACACACGAACACTGCGCTACGACTGGTTCCTCAGCAGCGATGGCACTGAATGCGAGGTTCGTGAGGCATACACGGGCTCGGAAGGGCTGATCGAGCACAACGCCCATATCCTCGGAGCTCGTACCAAGCTCTTCAGGGACTACGCGGACAAGCACTTCATGACCGTGTACGGCGAACCATCGCAGCGGCTGCTCGACTTGCTGCAGGCACACGCAGCCGGATTCAAGTGGTTCACCTTCTTTCAGGGTTTGGAGCCAACCCCCGTGAATCCGTCGGAGCTTGCTGAGCGGGCGCGCAAGGCTGAGCAGCATGTGTGAGGGATCATGAAACTGGAGGTGGCGCGGCAGGTAACCGACCAAATCATCAGCCTTTGCGGTAGAGGGGGCCGCATTCCTCTGCACGCCCGTGAGCCGCAGTTGCCGGCCTGGCTTCGACCGATGCAGACAGCTTTTTATCGCTACGCCAACATCGGAACTGCTTGGTCCGATCACAACGCCAGGTGGATGCCAACACCCAGGGTTCGTACGGTCTCCTGGTAGAACTGCCCGTACGGCGCGGGTCCCGTGTAGCCTTGCAGCTGGACGCTGAAGGGGCGCACGGCCGTGCCCCCGATCGTCATGTGGAACTCCCACCCCAACCGCGCGCTCCACCCCACCCGCCACTCGCGCTCCTGGGAGGACTTGGCGTCGAGCGCCCCAATGAGGCGGCCTCGTCGCGGGCTGCTGCCTCGGGCTTCGGGGAGTTGGCGGAATTCGATCCCCGCATGCAGCAACCCCGGCTTCAGGTCGGCTGGCTCATGGCGCACGATGTACTCGCCGCCGCCATACACGCGCACACCGCCGAACTCGCGCGCCCCCAAGACTTCGACCGCTTCGAAACTGAGGTTCACGCGGGTGGGGTTCGTGCCCAGGATGAATTCATCACCGAGATGGGAGCTCTGGTGGTAGAGCTTCACGCGCAGCGAGCCTGACGGGAGCCGATAGGCGAACGGCACGCCGATCGTGAAATCGGTGTTGATCAGATCATTGGAGCTGGTGCGCATGTTGAACTGGGAGAACACCCCGGCCGCCACGCCGAGCTGCCAGCGGCCGTTCGTGCCGCTCGCGAGCGCGATGTCCTCGCCCAACCCGATACTCGACACCTCGCCGGTGAGCATCGGCGACTTGATCCACAGCCACGCCGCGAAGAAGTGCGGTTGCTTGGGGTCCGCGATGAGCGGGGCGAAGAGGCGAGTCCGCTCTTGCGCGTGGCCCGCCGCGCTCACCACCGCCATCAATCCCACCGCGGCCAGCACAGACCGGCAGCTAGCCAGCGGTGTGCTCCGCTGCCTCCGCGTCCAACTTCGTCCGGTGCACGGTCCCATCCGGATGCTGCGGCGGCGCGTACAGCGTGTACAGCTTCAGCGCCTTGTGGCCCGTGTTCTTCAGGTTGTGGCGCGCGCCCGCGGGCACCACGATCGCCATGTCCTCCTCGACCGGCGTCCGCTCCCCCTCGATCCAGATCTCGCCTTTTCCTTCTTCGATGCGAAAGAACTGGTCGGTGTCGGGATGAACCTCTTCGCCCAGCTCATCGCCGGGCCTCACGGCCATCAACACGAGCTGCATCTGCGCGCCGGTGAACAGCACCCGCCGGAAGTCCTGATTCAATTCGGTCCGGTCTTCGATGTTGCCGATGAACCCTGTCATATGATCCTCCCGACTGCACGCTAGGGTCTCGGCTGGAACGGTTGTATGAAATCGACATGAGCGTTTCTGCATGAAGACCAGCCTGCTCGACTCACTGACGTTCACACCGGGGCCGTCGCTCCTGTTCGAGAGGAAACGGCAGCTGTGGTCTGTCCGAATGGCGCGGTGATGGCGAGCGCGCCGTAGACCATGATGAGGCCAAGGTATTCCGTCAGCTCGAACGGCCCGATCGCCTTCACGATCCAATCGTACCGCATCGCCGAGATCAGGGTGATCGAATTGCCGACGAGCAGTGTCCACCAGGCCCAGCGTTCGCCGCGCCGGAACGCCGTGACCGTGATGGCGGCCGCCGTCAACCCGAAGGCGAAGTTGAAGATGCCGTACATGCGAAACAGCACCTCCATGTACCTGGCGGTCATCGGATCTGACGCCGCGAGCTGCGACCAGGAGCTGCCGGTGAATCCTTCGTACCCGGCCGGCAGGATCGGTTGTCCGCCAGGGCCCATCAGCTGATACAGAAATGCGGCCGCCATCAAGC
>DASTDR010000158.1:0-8016 GCA_035710265.1 Gemmatimonadales bacterium
CGAACAGGAACGTGTGCTCAGCCGCCGATTCGATGTTGAAGGACAGCACACTCGACAGGAAGTTGTTGAACACCGGATCGGCCGAGGCGAACAACCCCGCGAAGATCACCAGCAGCGGAATCGCGATCAGCGTTCCGAGCAGCGCACCTCGTGCATGGCGGAGGCGTCCGGTCTCGGGCAGCTCGCGCCATTGGATGTCGCTGAAAATCAGCTGCAAGCTCCCGATGACGCTGTGGAACGCCGAGGTGACTGCGCCGCGCACGTAGTCCAGTGGATACCACGTGGACACTCGCTCCCGCTGCACGCTTGCCGCAGTGAGCGCGAGCGTGAGGATGAGCGCGAGGATGTTGAACGCGTTGAGCTCCTCGGAGTCGCGGCGCAGGAACGCAGCGCCGAGCAGCAGCGCGGTGATCGCGAGCCAGGGCGTATCCGGGCCCGCCTGGATCTTGTGGCGCTGCATCAGCCAGAGGCCGGCGCCCACCAGCGCCGCGACGCCGAGCGTGACATTGAGTCCCCACGGCATCGCGCGCAGCAGGCCGTCTCCGATCAGCCCGGCAACGAGCCCGAGCCCGGCGATTTCCAGGGCCAGCCGCGTGCGCTCACTCAACGCGGTCGTGGTGGGCGCGGTGGTCGGCGGGGTCGTCACGGTCACACAGCCTCCTGCGTAGGCAGACCACCGAAGCGGCGGTCGCGTGAATGGAATTCATGGATCGCGGCGGCGAGCTGCGCGGCGCCGAAGTCGGGCCACATCCGATCGGTGAACCATAACTCGGCGTACGCGCACTCCCACAGCAGGAAGTCAGAGAGGCGCTGCTCGCCGCCCGTGCGAATCAGCAAGTCGACGTCGGGAACCAGCGCGCCCGACCGGATCGCAGCGCGCGCCGAGTAGTCGACGGCGATGCGCAGCGCGAGGCGCGTGCCGCCTGCGGTGCTCGCTTCGGCGGCGGTGATGGCGTTGACAAGTGAGGGCGGCAGCCGGTCGCGCCGGCCGATCACCGTCAGCTTCACGCCTTGCGCGGCGAGCTCGGCGGTTTCCGTGCGGAGGTGGCGCGCGAACAACCGCATCAGCGTCGAGACTTCGGCGGCCGGACGGTTCCAATTGTCGGACGAGAACGCGTACAGCGTGAGATCGGTGATGCCGCAGCCCGGGGCGACTTTCACCACCCGGCGCACGGCCTCCGCCCCGGCGCGGTGGCCCGCCGCCCGCGGCAGCCGCCGGCGCGTGGCCCAGCGGCCGTTACCGTCCATCACGATCGCGACGTGAAACGAAGTACTTTGCTTCATAAAGTCAGCCCGCAAAAAAAGGGAGTGTCCAAGTCAGCGCGCGCGCGCAGCGCGAATCAACGCTTCCATGTGGTCGAGGTAGCGCTCGAGCGCCCGCCGGCCGAGGGCGGTGAGTCGGTATTCGGTCTTGGGAACGCGCCCCTCGAACGATTTGTCGCAGGCGATGTACTCGGCTTCCTCGAGCTTGCGCGCGTGCACGCTGAGGTTGCCGTCCGTCGTCTTGAGCAGACCCTTGAGATCGTTGAACGTGAGACTCTCCCGCGCGGCCAGCGCGCTCACAATCGCGAGCCGCACGCGCTCATGGATCAGCCGGTCCAGCTCCGCCGCCGGCGGAGCCTTGGCCTTCACCAGCCGCTCCGACTCCGGACGAGTGTCTCGTGCTGCGTTGTGTCTAGCCACCGTACCTCCGTGCGATGATCAACCCGAACAGGACATGCAAACCGCCGAATCCCACGACGAGTAACCCGGCGCTCCATGAGACCGGTGCGAACAACGCGGCTACGCCCAGCACCATGAAGCAGGCGCCCATGATCGGAACGATGCGCAGGGAAAATGCGCCTCCGGTCATCACCCCGGCGCCGTAGCACAGCAGCCACACGGGGGGCAGCAGCGTGAGTTGCCGCGCGTTCCACAACACATAGGTCAGCAATGCACCCACGAGGAACGGGGGCACGACACCGAGACCGAAGCGGCGCGCCGGGCCACCCGCCAGCGGATCACCGGACTGACGCGCCTTGAGGAACATCGCCCCAGTGCCGATCGTGCTGGCGATTGCCGCCTCCACCAGCCAGGTCCACAGCCAATGGTTGTGCGCCGCACCGTAGGGGGAGACGACCGGCAGCGACCCGGCATGCAGCGCCGCGGGGATCGCGGTCACGCCGAGGAGCACCATGCCCCAGCCGGGTACCGCCGTGAACGACCCCGCCCGCTCCATGGTGGAGCGGATGAACTTGAGATTGTCGAGCGCGCGGTCGTGGAGCGGCTGTGGCGCCGTCATGCGAGCAAGCTAGGCGTGGGGAGGTATGCTGTCAAGTACTTTATGACACAAAGTACGTCGTACCAGAAGCGCGAACAGGCGCGAACTCTCCTGATGCAGCTGGAGAGGTTCGACGCCTGTTGGCCGGCATGGTGCGTGCCCTGCGGCGAAACGTCCCGCGAGCCACTCCGATAGCCGCTAGCCGCTAGCCGCTAGCCGATAGCTGCTTCCCTACTGCACGCACTGCCCCCGCGGATTCGGCTTCGGCTTATCGACCACGACCCGATGATCGAGGTTCGCGACCGAAACCGCGATGTCATGCACGAACTGCGTCACGTTCCGCAGCTTCTCGTAATCGATGTACTGCGGCTCGTCGGTCACCTGATGATAGTCGCCGTGCCCGCCCGTCGTGAAGAACGCGACCGGGATGCCGTAGCGCGCGTACATGTAGTGATCGCTGCGGCAGTAGAACTGCTCCGGATGACCCGACGCATCGTACTGGTAGTCGAACGTGAACGGCTGGCGTCGCTGCTTGTTGACGGTCTCGACCAGGTCGCCCAGCTCGGTCGAGAGCCGGCGGGTCCCGATCAGCTGCAGGTAGCCCGGACCACCGTTGTTCTCTTCGCCCGCGCGCCCGCGGCCCACCATGTCCAGGTTCAGCTGCGCCACGATCGAATCGCGCTCCACGGTCGGATGATCGGTGAAGTAGCGCGCGCCGAACAAGCCGAGCTCTTCCGCCGTGTGCCACACGAAAATGATCGAGCGCTTGGGCTTCACGCGCGCGCCTGCCAGCGCTTCCGCGATCTCCAGCACCGCCGTGGTGCCCGAAGCGTCATCGTCCGCACCGTTGAAGATCGAATCGACCCGGGCCGCGCGCAGCCGGCGCAGGCTGTCCATGTTGACCTGGATCTGTTGCCTCTGCGCCTGTGACACCTGATGCGTCGGCGATGCATTCTGTAAGCTGCGGACCGCCTCGTTGAAAGCCCGGATCGAATCGTGATCCACCGGGGGCCCATCGGGCGCCTCGTGATCGCTGTGCGCGCCGATCGCGACGTACTCGCCCTTGAGCTTGGGATCGCTGCCGGGGAGAATGGCGACCACGTTCCGCGCGGGCGCCGGCGTGTCGGTGAACGAGATGGAGCCGCGCACGGTCTTGCCGAGCGTCCCGACCTTCACGCTGTCGAGCGGCGCGCCGAAGAACAGCCGTGCGCTCGGCGCCGCGGTGTAGACGTAGAGCGGAATGCTGACGGTGTCGGTCGGCGACGGCGTTGCGTCGCGCAGCGTGGTTTGTGGCTGGCGGAAGAACGCGATGGCCTGAGGGGGGAACGTCTCGAGCGCGACGACGGCGATGCCGGCGGCGGTCCGATAACGTCCGAGAATGGCGCCACGGTTGATCTGCTGGTTCTGCGGCACGTCCGGCCCCGTATGCGCGCCCAGCACGATGAATTTTCCGGCTGCCTGCTCGGGCGTGATCATGTTGCTGTCCGGCCATACGCCCGCGTAAATCGCCTGCGACCCGTCGAAGGGGCGCGTCTGGCGGCCGGGATCGCGCGCCACGAATTCGTCCCAGGGTTTGAGACTCGTGCCGTCGATCGAAATCGCCGACGTCGCGTCGAGGCCTCGCGTGACCAGCGGCACGTTCTGGAAGAACGTCCCGGAGTCCCCGCCCGGCATCAGCTTCAGCCGACGCACTTCCGATTCGATGTATGCGGTGGCCTTCAAGTTGTATACGGTGCCCGCCGCGCGGCCCATCATCGAGTCGTCCGCGTACAAATACACGCGGGTCATGAGATCGGCGGTGTTGATCGACGTCTGTGTGCGTGCCGGTGCGCGCTTGAGCGGCAGCGGCGCCTGCGCGCCGACCTCAGCGGGGACGATCAACGCACCGAGCAGTAGCCAACGACCTGCTGCCTGCATGGACATCTCCAGGAAAGTGGGGGCCAGCGGAAAGCACCTGCAAAATAAGACGTCCAACTTCGCCACATCGTTGCGTTTCGTCACGTCGGAGTCTTGTCAGGGGACTGAGCGTCGGGCCTGGAGGCACGGGGACGCCGGAATACTGAGCGGGCCAGGATCCCCAGCCCGGCCCGTTGTCCCTCACGCCGGGGCAGGGCGCGGTACAGGAGAATTATGAAGACCCACGTGAGCCAGCTCGCACGCTCGCTCCAGCTGAGCGATCGGAGCATGAACCAGGGCTGCGTCGCCGCCGCGGCCCAGGGGGCGCCGTCCCCCTGCAGGAGCGCGAGGGGCCGCGCGAACACGCGATTGTTCTGAAACCCCTGCGCGCCTGGGCGCGACAGGTTCCAGACGCAGGTCGCCTGGCCCCAGCCGTGATTGTCGCTGGCGCCGACGACGACGAGGTTGTGCCCCGCCGCGAGCTCGAGTACCGCCCGCCGTCCTCGCCGGGGGAACGCGAGCCCTTTCGGCGAGCAATTCACGATTTCAAATCCATCCACGCCCGCCACCACGAACGAGCCGAGCTCGTCGCGGTAGTTGCGCCAGTATTCGGGCAATGAGGCAATGCCGAGCGCGCCCTGACGCTCGATCGCGGCGAAGATGCGGGTCATGCGCGCGCCGCTCTGGCCGAAGCTGTCGCGTGCCAGCGGCTCGACCGGTCCAATCGCGACCACATGCTGGCGGTACACGCTCCATTCGACGCCGGGTAACAGGCTGATCGGCGTCCCGCCCCCCGGTGGAGGGAGCGACCCGTCATAGATCACGTTGTGGTCGGTGACGTAGCTCGCGTCGAACCCCTGCCGAGCATGCCACTGGGCGAATCGCGCCAGGGTCCAGCCGGGGCGGCCGTCGTGCGATGCGCTGGTGTGTGCGTGATAATCGATCACCGTGCCGGCGCCGCTCGTCGTCACGAGGCGCGGCACTGGCCGGGGCAGCAGCACCGCAGCTGCGCCGAGCAAGATCACGATTCCGGGTCCGACCAGCGCGCGCGCCGCTCGGCGTCGTCTCGTGACCGGCGCCGGTCCGCCGCGCAGCGCGCCCCAGGCCGCCAGGACGACGATCCACACCGCGAGCGCCCACTGGGCGCGCGTCAGGCTGAAAAAAGTGAGCCCGTCCAGCACATTGGACAGCGGTGCGAACATGACGTACAGCGTCGGCCGGTCGAGATCAGCATCGCCGGGAGCGGAGCCGGTGATTGCATCAACGAGGGGAGACAGCGGCTGAATGGCAGTGACGAGAAGGAGGAACACCAGCACGATCGCAACCGGGTGGCGGCGCAACAGGTTCACTCGCAGATTCCCCGCATGTCGGGTCGGATGGAAACTAGTAGTCGACGGCCCCGGACGCGATGATCGAGCCATGGATCCTGATCGGCGCGGGTCTCGCGGTCACCGGCGCGGCAGTCTTATTTCAACGCGCGCGCGATCGGAAGCGCCGGGAATCCTACGCCGAATACAGCCTCATTCGCGGCTACACGTACGAGCCACAACGCGCCGAGGGCGAGCGACGGTTCCAGGACGCGTTCGACGTGTTCAAGCAGGGCAACAAGGAGTCGTGGCGCAACACCATCACCGGAACCAAGAATCAGGCGCCCTTCACGGCTTTTGAGTACGTGTGGCATACGGGCGCCGGCAAAAGCCGGCACCGGCACGTCGTGTCGGGACTGATCTGGGAGCGCGATAATGTCTCGCTTCCGCCGTTCACGCTCGCGCCGGAGGGTTGGTTTTCCCGGCTGGGCGACTGGTTCAAGAAACGGGACATCGATTTCGTCGAATCTCCCGACTTCTCCCGCGTATACCAGCTGAAAGGGATGGACGAGCAGGCAGTCCGGAAGCTGTTCACGCCCGAAGTGCGCCGCTTCTTCGAGGTCACGCCGCATCAGAAGGTCAACGGCGGCGGCCGGTTCCTGGTCTGGTGGTCCGATAAGCCGCTTCCCCCCGCTGAGCGGCTGGACGAATGGCTCGAACAGGGCGACCACGTGCGGCGCCGCTTCTTTCCTGCATGAGCCGCCTCGCCGACCTCTCGGTACTCGTGCTCGATCCGTTTCGGAGCCGTTCCGACGCGGAGTGGCAACGGGGACCTGCAGGCAAATGGACGCCGGCGCAGATCGTCGAGCACCTCGCACTCGGCCTCCGCTTGAGCGGGGAGACCTTCCTCGCGCGCCGTAGCTATGCACCGATGTCGCGCCGGCCGCGGACGCCCGCCGAGAAGATCGCCACCCTCCTGATTCTGGGATTCCGTTGGTTTCCGCCGGGCCGCAAAGCGCCGTCCCGGACGAGTCCGATGGAGCAGATCACACGCGCCGCGGCGGAAGAGCACTTCATGGCCGGCCTGGCGAACTGGGCGCAAATCGAGCGCGAGCTGCTGCCGGCGCGCGGGCGGGACCTGTTCGTCAAGCACCCACGGCTTGGGGATCTCACCATCGACGAGTGGGTGCGCTTCCACCGCATCCATGCGCGCCATCACGCTCGACAGATCCGCGAGCGGATCGGCCAGAGCGCGTGAGCAAGAAGCGCGAGAAAAAGAAGGTGGTCGTGCGTGTTCCCAACCCGAATGCGCCGGTCAAGGAACGGCTCAAGACGCCGTCGCACAAGGTCCACCGTTCCAAAAAAGCCTATCGCCGGCGTGAGAAACATCCAAACCCGGTGGACGCTGACTAGAAGCGAAACCCCGTCGCCACGTTCAGGTGATTGACGACGTAGTCTCCGGACGAATAGCGCGTCTCGAGGCGCCGGAATTCGAAGCCCACGACCAGCGGGCCGGGGGGACGCCACTCGACGTGGCCCTCGCATACGAAGTTCCGAAACCGGCCCGTGGCCGGCACATCAGCGTCGTCCGGATCGTCGAGCCCGCAGCCCCCGCCGAACATCCAGCCCGCGCGAGGCCGCACGTTCAACTGTCCCCAGCCGCCTTTGCTGCGCACCGGCGCCCCGCCGACCCCCATGTTCTGCCCGATCGCGCCGCCACCCAGACCGGCCACCGCCTGCCCCATAAACGCTTCGCCAAGAACTTCGACCGGGCCGAACCGGAGCCGGGTGTCGAACGAGATCGCGTTCGATTGAATCAGCGTGTCACTGGTCAGCGAGTCCAGTCCTCGCACCCAACCCACGTGCCCGCCGATGGCGACTTCACTGGGGTCGTCGGTGGGCCCCCAGCCGAGCCGCACGCGTCCCTCGATATAGGGGCGGCTGGTGCGCTCGCCGGAGTCGGGCTGCGTGTTGACCGGACCCTGGACTCCGCCGGCAATCGGCGCGAGCAGCGCCCCCTGCAGCGCGAGGCGCAGCGTGTAGCCGAACTCCGCCGTGACGCGCAGCTGTGGAATCCACAACCAGAGATTGCCCGCGGTGGTGAATCCAGGGACGCCAACACTCGCGAGCGAAAGCGGATTGCGGTCGGAGACCAGCGGTGCTTCCTGGCCGACCATCACCTGAACGTTCGTCCATTCCATCGTCCCGATCGCGCGCCGCACCCGTAGCACTGGAAAGGTTCGGTTGCCGAACGCGGTCAACTGGCCGCCGTAGAAGTCGACGTCCAGCTCGCCGCTGAAGCTGCCACCAAGGACCTCCGGGTCCGTAACGAACACACCCAGGCGGGACTGACGCACAGTCGCGCTCGCGCCGCTGACGCCCAAGGTGTCGGAGTCAGCGATCGTCGGAACGTCGCTGTTATTGGTGCGCGCGCTATTATAAAAGCTGTTCATCAGGATCGTGCCGGTGAACTCCACCGTGCGCTTCGCAGCGGGCGGGGGCGGGGGCGGTGGGGGTGGGGGGGACGGTGAAGCGGGTTGCTGTACGGCAAGG
>DASTDR010000159.1:0-15305 GCA_035710265.1 Gemmatimonadales bacterium
CACGACGGTCGTCAACCTCCGCACCCCCGAGGAGATGACACGCAACGTGTCCTTTGACGAGGCCGTGCTGGTCCGCTCGCTGGGCATGACCTACGTGCACATCCCGATGCGCGGGAACGCCGAGTACCCGTATTCGCCCGCCGCGGTCACGAAGTTCGCGGAGGCCATGCGCAGCACGAACGGCAAGGTGCTCCTGCACTGCACGGTCGCGTGGCGGGCGAGCCACCTGTGGGGCGCCTACCTGATTAGGGAGCGGGGCGTCTCAATCGACTCGGCGCTCGCCAACGCGCGGGCCATCAATCTCAGTGACGAGCGCCCGCCGATCGAGCAGCTCCTCGATCAGTCGCTTCCGGCGTTCGGGCGCCCGCCCCGCAGTCCCTAGCGCAGCGCGCTCCGAATCGCCTTGGCCGCGCGTTCGAGTTGTGCGTCGGTGACGTAAGGCGCCGGACCCACGCGCAGCATGTCGCCGCGATAGTCCGTCCAAATGTCTTGCTTTCGTAGAGCCTGTTGAATCCTTCCGGCGCGCGGGGCAGGGATCGCCAGGAAGCCACCGACGGTGTCGTTCCGAGTTGCGCCCGACAGAGTGTCGATCTGATGCTGGCTCAGCTCGCGCAGCTTCTGCGGGGTGAGTTTCTGCGCTTCGAAGAACCGGAATACCGCTGCGGCGCGATAGTGACTCGTGAAGTCGTACGTCGCACCCGCCCACCGCGCCGGTCCGGGGTCATAGACGACGCGTCCGCCGGTCGGGGCTCGACTGAGCGCCGTGAACTCGCTAAACCATCCGGTCACCACGGGCCTGAGGTCGGAGTCCTGAGGAAATCGCAGAAATGCATTGCCAGGACCGAGCTGGCAGTACTTGTAACCACCTCCCACCACGTAGGCTCGCTCCAACTGCTGCTCGACGAGCGAGAATGGCACCACATTGAGTGCGTGATAGGCATCCACCAGCAGCTCGGCGCCTACCCGATCGCAGGCTTCCTGCACCGCTCGCAGATTCGGCACGATGTGAGCATTCGCAAACAGCACAGCTGAGACCAACACTGCAGCGGTTCGATCGTCGACGGTGATCGCGAGCCGCTCGGCCAACGTCGTCGCCGGCATTGCGGGCACCTTGATCACCTTGATGCCTTCTTCCGCGAGTCGATCGAGTTGACGACGAATCGTGTGGAACTCGCCATCCGTCGTAACGAGCTGCGGCCGTTTGCGCAGCGGCAGGGCCGAGAGAAACCGCACGACCAGCTCATGGGTGTTTTCCGCGAGCGCGATCCGCTCGGGGGTGTCGTCCAGCAACCGCGCAAAACCGCGCCGCACCTCGTTCGCCTTCTCGAACGCGAGCTCCCACACATCATCGACATGCTCGGCCGTATCGAGCCACGCCTGCTGCTGTGCGTCGAAAGCGACATCTGGCCACGCTTGATGAGAATGGCCTGTGAGCAGGATTCGTTCAGTGACGCGGAATTTCGTGTAGTGTTTCGCCAACTCTTCAGGATTGATCACGCCTTTGCCGCCCCTCGCCGCCGCTTCACCTCGCCGCCCTTCGCCGCCCTCACAATTCCGACCTGATCGCCCACAAATCCGGAAACGCGGGCTGATTCAAGGTCTTCATTAGATACTCGGCTCCCATCGAACCGCCCGTCCCCATCTTCGTGCCGATGGTCCGTTGCACCATTTTCACATGCCGGTATCTCCACTCCATGAACCCTTCGTCGAGATCCACCAGCCGCTCGGCAATCGACGCCACCGTCGGGTTCTTGCGGTACACGTCGATCAGGATCTTCTGCACTTCCGGCGACGGCTCGAGCGGCAACGTCACGTCTCGGCGCAGCTGGTCCTGCGGCACTTTGTAGCCGTTGGCATTGAGATAGTGAAGGAAAGCGTCCCACAGCGTCGGCTGCGCAAACCGGTCCTCCACGATCTTGCGGTGCGGGCTGCCCGCGGGATAGCGCTCAAAGGAGGGCCGAGCCTTCTTGCCGAGCGCGAATTCGATCGCGCGAAACTGATGCGACTGAAATCCACTCCCCGATTCGAGCCGGTCGCGGAATGACAGGAAGTTGAGCGGCGTCATCGTCTCGAGCACGTCAATCTGTGCAACTAGCGTCTTGAGAATCGTGAGGATTCTCTTGAGGGTGGCTGCCGCCAGGGGTGTGTCATTATCTCGAAGCATCCGCTGCAGATAGTCGAGCTCGTGCAAGACCTCCTTGAACCAGAGCTCGTAGATCTGGTGGATGATGACGAACAGCGTCTCGTCATGCTCGAGCTTGCCCTCGCGAGGCTGCTGGAGTTCGAGAAGTTTGTCGAGCTGCAGGTAACTGGAGTAGGTAACGGTCATAGACGTGGCCTGTATTTGTTCAATGTGGCGTAAGGATCAGGCCACGGCAGCGGGTACCCTTGTTCGTAGGCAGCATGCCGCGTCCAGTACGGATCCCACAAGTGCGCTCTCGCTAAGACACACAAATCCGCTCGACCGGCCGCCAGAATCGTATTCACATCCTGATACGACGAGATGTTGCCGACCGCCATGGTTGCGATCCCGACTTCATGGCGAATCCGATCGGCGAACGGCGTCTGAAACTGGCGGCCATACTGTGGCTTGGCGTCGGCCACCGTCTGGCCGGCCGAGACGTCGGTGATGTCGCAATCGTGCGCCTTGAGCAGTCGCGCGACCTCCACCGCATCGGCCGGCTGCATGCCCGCGGGATGCCAATCGACCGCCGAAATCCGGACCGACATCGGCTTGTGCGCCGGCCACACCGCGCGCACGGCGTCGAACACCTCGAGCGGGAACCGCATCCGGTTCTCGAGCGAGCCGCCGTATTGATCCGTGCGTTTGTTGGTGAGCGGCGAGATGAAGCTCGCCAGCAAGTAGCCGTGGGCAAAGTGCAGCTCCAGCAAATCGAATCCTGCGTCATTCGACATTTCGGCCGCGCGCGCGAAATCCGACTTCACTTCGTCCATGTCGGCGCGCGTCATCTCTTTGGGGACCTGGCTGTGCGGGAAGTAGGGCAGGGGCGAGGCGGAAATGATGGGCCAGTTTCCCTCGGGCAACGGCTCGTCCATCCCCTCCCACATCCGCTGCGTCGATCCCTTGCGGCCCGCGTGGCCCAGCTGCATCGCGATCTTCCCGCCGCTGTTCGCATGCACAAAATCGACGATCCTCTTCCACGCCGCCACGTGCTCCGGCTTGTACATCCCCGCGCACCCCGGTGAGATGCGGCCCCCCTTGGACACATCCGTCATCTCGACGAACACGAGCCCCGCCCCACCAATCGCTCGGCTGCCGATATGCACGAGGTGCCACTCATTGGGCATGCCGTCCTCGGAGCTGTACTGGCACATGGGACTCACGACCACCCGGTTGGACAACACCATGTCTCTCAGTTTGAACGGCGTGAACATGGGTGGTGGGGAGTCGGGAGTGAGGAGTGGTACGCCCGATTGCTTGGTTGCTTCCGAAGCGTACCACTCGTCTACCTTCCGCACGAACTCGGGATCGCGGACTTTGAGATTGTCGTGCGTGATTCGAAGGCTGCGGGTGAGCAGATTGAACGCGAACTGGAGCGGCTCGAGGTTCATGTAGCGCTCGGTGTCCTCGAACCACTGCAGGCTCACCTGCGCCGCGCGCTGCAGACTCTCGACCGCCGGCCGGCGCTCCGCTTCGTACGCCGCGAGCGCCGCCGGCACATCGCGCTCGCGCTGCAGCGCTCGCGACAGCGCAATTGCATCCTCGATCGCGAGCTTCGTGCCTGAGCCCACCGAGAAATGCGCCGTGTGCGCGGCGTCGCCGACCAGCACGACATTCTCGTGCGACCAGTTCGCGTTCTTGATCGTGACGAAATTGCGCCACAGCGAGCGATTCTTGAGCAGGCGATGGCCCTCGAGCTCTTCCTTGAATAGGGCCTCGCAGAATTTCACCGTGTCGTCTTCGCTCGCCCTGTCGAGCCCGGCGGCCCGCCAGGTCTGCTCCGTGGCCTCGACGATGAACGTCGAGTGGCCGGGCTCGTACTGATAGGCGTGCACGCGCCACAGGCCGTGTTTGTCGCGCTTGAAGTAAAAGGTGAAGGCAGGGAAAGGACGCGTCGTGCCGAGCCAGACGAACCGGTTCGGCCGCTCGTCCATGCTCGGCTGAAAATGCTCGGCGTAGCGCTCGCGGACGGTACTGTAGAACCCGTCGGATCCGATCAGCAAATCGGCGTTTTGGCGGTAGACCTCGACATCCTTTACATCCTTGCCGACCTCGAGGCACACGCCGAGTGCCTTGCAGCGCCGTCCCAGGTTTTCCAGAAGCGTGCGGCGTGACACGCCGCTGAACCCGTGACCGCCGGAGCGAATGACCTGGTTCCGGTAGTGGACCTCTATGTCATCCCAGTGGAAGAACTCATGTGACAGCGAGTCGTAGGTCTCGGGATCGGCGGCGGCGAGATTGTTCTGCGTCGCGTCGGAAAACACGACGCCAAAGCCGAAGGTGTCGTCCAGCCGGTTGCGCTCGAGAATCGTGATCTCGTGCGCCGAATCGGCCTCCTTCATTAGTATGCCGAAGTACAGCGCCGCCGGACCGCCGCCGATGGCTACGATCTTCACTTGAGCAGCTGCCCCGCGATGATCAGATGCTGGATCTCCGTGGTCCCTTCGTAGATGCGCAGCGCGCGCACCGAACGGTACAGGCGATCCACCGGATGATCCGCGAGCACGCCGCGGCCGCCCAGGATCTGCACCGCGTCGTCCACGATGCGCTGCGCGGCCTCGGTCGCGTACGCCTTGGCCATCGCCGCCTCCAACGTGACACGTGGCGCGCCCTGATCCTTCTCCCACGCGGCGCGATACACCAGCAGCCGCGCCGCGGTGAGCTCGGTCGCCATGCGCGCGAGCTTCTCCTGGATCAGCTGAAAGTCGGCGATCGGCTTGCCGAATTGCTGCCGCGACTTGGCGTGCGCCAGCGCTTCCTGGAGCGCGCGGCCGGCCATCCCGCACGCCGCGGCACCCACCGTCGCGCGCACCCGGTCGAGCGTGGCGAGCCCGAGCTTGAATCCTTCCCCCTTACCCTCGTCGTCGAGCCGGCACTCGGTGGGAATGCGCACCTGCTGGAACGTGATCTCGCCCAGCGGATGCGGGGATGACAGCACGAGCGGGCGTACGAACCGCAGCCCCGGCGTATCGGCCGGGACGACAAAGCAGCCGATCCCCTTGTCCTTCTTGGCGCGGTCGGTGGTGGCGAACACGGTGTAGAAATCGGCGATCCCGGCGTTCGAGATGAACGTCTTGGTGCCGGTGAGCACGTAGCCATCTCCATCGCGCTCCGCCGTAGCCCCCAACGCCGCCGCATCTGAGCCCGCCTCGGGCTCGGTCATCGCGAACGACGCCATCGCCCGTCCCTGAATCGCCCCGTCGAGCCACCGCTTGCGCATCGCATCGTTCGCAGACAGCAGCATTGGGACCACGCCCAGGGCTTGCAGGGCGAACACGGCATCTGCGAGCGGCGAGGCCGCGGCGAGCGCCTCGCGCACGACGCAGCAGGCCCGCCAATCCTGATCGCGGATCGGCTCGAACCAGCGCGCGTTGCCCAGCTGGGCCAAGAACTCGCGCGCTTGCTCGCGCGCCGCAGTGTCGTCCGTGGGCTCGGCGAGCGGCGCGATCAGGCGCGTCGCGAAATCGCCCACGCGATCGGCGAGCGTCACGTGCCGCTCGTCGAGGAATGCGCGCACCGAGGCGGTATCGATCATCAAGTGAACTTGGGCTCGCGCTTGGCCCGGAAAGCCTCGTGGGCTTCGCGGAAGTTCGCGCCCTGCATCAGCCGCGCTTGCACATCGGCTTCGTACTCGAGCGCCGCTTCCAGGCCAAGCTCGTCCTCCGTTTCGAGCGCCCGCTTCGTAACGCCGAGCGCTTCGGCAGGTCCGCGAGCCAGCTTCTCCGCGATCGCCCGTGCTTCCGGGAGCACCTGCGCGTGTAGAACGACGCGATTGTACAAGCCGATTTCGTGGGCGCGCTTAGCATCGATGAAGTCGCCGGTCAGGAGCAGCTCACTGGCCAGGCCGTGCCCCACGATGCGGGGCAGCAGCCAGGCGGCGCCCATGTCGGCGCCCGACAGCCCGACCTTGGTAAACAGAAACGCGATCTTCGCCGACTCGGCCGCCACGCGGATGTCGCACGCCGCCGCGATCACCGCGCCGGCGCCGGCCACCGTGCCGTTCAGTGCTCCCACGATCGGTTTGCTGCAGCGCCGCATCGCAAGAATCAGATCGCACGTGAGCTTGGTGAACTCCTGGAGCGCCTTCAGGTCACGGCCGAGCAGCGCGCCGATGATGTCTTCGACGTCGCCGCCGGAGCAGAACGCGCGTCCCGCACCGGTAATGATGATCGCCCGCACGCCCGGCTCCGTATCGAGAGCGCGAAACGCGTCACGGAGCTCCCGATAGACCTCGAACGTCAGGGCATTCAGTCGCTCGGGTCGATTCAGCGTGATCGTCGCGACGTCTGCATCTACCTGATAACCGAACACCGACGACCGAATACTCATAGCACCGCCACCGCCTCAATCTCTACCAATGCGTGCGAGTCCATCAGCGATTTCACTTCGACGACGGCCATGGCGGGATAATGGCGTCCCATGTGTTTGCGATGCACTTCGCCGAGCGGCGTGAGATTGGCAAGGTACGCAGGACGATCGGTTACGTAGACCACCATGCGCCCGACATGCTCCGGTTTGCCGCCGGCGGTGCGCACCACCTCCATCACCCGACCTAACGCGCCGTCCCACTGCGCCACGAAATCGCCGACCGGCACGATCTGGCCGGCGACGAACAGAATCCGGCCACCCTTGTCGGCCAGCATGCCGTGATTCCAGCCGCTGGGCCGGCCGCCGAACGCTTCGGGATTGATGATCTCGAACGCCATGGCTCTCCTTAACCTGAAATCGTGACGGCAGCGCCGTTGGGCCGCTCGCCGTTGGGATCGCACAACTCGACCACAGCGGTGGCCACCTCATCCACGGTGACCAGCCGTTCCTGGCCGGCCGAGGCGAGCATCGCGCGCAAGGCCTCATCCGGCTTTTTCCCCGTTTTCGCGACCACGCGAGCGACCGATTCCTTGGTCATCTCGGAGTCCACGAACGCCGGGCAGACGGCGTTGCACGTGACCCCCGTGCCCTCGAGCTCGGCGGCGACGCTGCGCGTCAGTCCGATGACCGCATGCTTTGCCGCCGCGTACGCCGAGATGTAGCGCGCCCCGTCGAGTCCGGCGACCGACGCCACGTTCACGACCGACCCCTGCTTGCGCAACAGCATCGCCGGCAGGAACGCCTGCGTACACAGAAACGTACCCGTGGCGTTCACCGCGAGCACGCGGTTCCAGTCTTCGAGCGTTGTCTTGGCGAGGGGGGCGCTATGAGCGGCGCCCGCATTGTTGATCAGGATGTCGACCGCGCCGGCGCGCCGTCCCGCGGCCTGCGCAAGATTGTGCACGCTGGCCGCATCGGTTACGTCACAGCTGATGGCCCAGGCCTTGCCACCCGCTTTGACGATCTCTTTGGCGACACGCTCGATCTTATCTGCACTCCGTGCCGCTACCACGATCGCTGCACCCTCGGCTGCCAGTGCCCGCGCAACCGCCGCGCCGATCCCCTGACCGCCGCCCGTCACCACGGCCACCGAGCCAGCGAATTTCACGCCAATGCCTCCCGCACCGCGTCTTCGAGAATTCCACCCAACGCATCCACGAGCTGCGACCCCTCCTCGGCGCTCGCCGCGGCGGGATCACCAAAATAGGCGCGCGGCCCGCCCGCTTCCTCGAAACTGCGCTTCCCGGCCTTGATCGCTTCGGACAGCGATTGGGGATTGGGGGTCAGAGTCCGGCGAATTTCGTCACGCACCCCGCTCGGGTGCTCGCGCAGCACGATCGAGCTCTCAAACTGGCCGGCATGGCACGCGCCGCTTTTGAATTCGTCTCCGAGGCGTGAGCCCCAGGGCCGGCGCGTGAGATCGGGAAAGACGATCGGCAGGAGCCGGTCGGCCTGTGCCAGCTTGACCGCTTCATGCAGTGCGGTGAGATGCTCGGGATCGAGATGCGCGTTTGCGATCGCCAGCAACCGAAATCCCTGTCCCGAAAGGTTGCGCGCGAGGTCAACGATCAGGGCCGTGACAGTGATGCCGGAAATCGAGAGTGTGCCGTGGAATGTCGCTGCGAACCTCGCCGCCGTGTACGCCAGGCCCGGCAGGATGAGCACCGGATGTCGCGCGGCGAGCCGGCTCGCGCCCGCCCGGGCCATCGCGTCGGCGATCACGATGTCGGTCGCGAGGGGCAGGTGCGGCCCATGTGCTTCGATCGCGCCAACCGGCAGCAGCACGATGGTCCGCGGCCGGTCCAGGTCACGGACCTCTTCCCAGGTGAGTTGCGCCAGCTCATAAACTGGCATACTACAAGACGCCAAGACGCCAAGGCGCCAACACGACAAGATTAGAGGCTATGACAGTCACGTTTCCTGAGCAGCTCAACATCGCTGATTGGCTCCTTGACGCCCGTGTTCGGGAGGGAAAGGGGGACCGGCCGGCGCTGCTGACCGACCAGGGCGCGCTAACCTATCGTGAGGTGCAGGCGCTCGCCAACCGCTTCGGTCATTTGCTCGAACATGCCGGCGTGGAGCCCGAACAGCGAGTGATCATCGCGCTGCCGGACGGGCCGGAGTTCGTGGCGGCGCTGTTCGGCACACTCAAAGTTGGCGCCGTGGTGGTGATGGTCAACCCGCAGCTGGCGGTCGATGCGATCGAGTACTTCTACACGTATACCCGCGCCAGCGTGGCCCTCGTGCACCGCCATACCGCGCCCGCGTTTCAAGCTGCGCGCAGCGCCGCGGGTGCCCACCTCAAACAGGTCATCGTGGTCGGCGAGCCGGCCACCACGCGGGCCATCGAAGGCGCGTCACCGGCGCTCGAGACGTTCCCGAGCCATCGCGACGACGCCGCGATCTGGCTGTTCTCCGGCGGCACGACCGGAAAACCGAAAGCGGTGGTGCAGAGTCACGCGTCATTCGCGAACACCACCGTGTGCTATGGCCAGAAGGTGCTCGAGCTGACCGAGCGGGACATCACCCTCGCCGTTCCCAAGCTCTTCTTTGGGTACGCGACCGGGTCGAATCTGTTCTTTCCATTTTCAGTCGGCGCGCGCGTGGCGCTCTTTCCCGAGAGGAGCACGGCCGAAACGCTGTTCGCCAAAATCCGGAAGTTTCGGCCCACCCTGCTCGTCAATGTGCCGACGATGGTGAATCAGATGGTCTCGCACCCCGACGCCGCCCAGCAAGACCTGTCATCGCTGCGTCTCGCCACGTCGGCCGGCGAGGCGCTGCCCGTCGAGCTGTACGAGCGCTGGCGGAAGACCTTCGCTGTCGAGCTGCTCGACGGGCTCGGCACGGCCGAGATGTGGCACATCTTCATCAGCAACCGCCCCGGCGCGGTGAAGCCGGGCACGCTGGGCACCGTCGTACCGGGCTTCGACGTGAAGGTGTGCGACGACGCCGGCCGTGAGCTGCCCGATGGGGAGGTCGGGATGCTGTGGGTGCGCGGGAACTCGCGCGCGCTCGGATATTGGCAGCAGATGGAGAAGACGCGCGCGGCGTTTCGCGGTGAGTGGTACGTGTCCGGCGATCTGATCCGTCGTGACGAGGACGGCTACTTCACGTATTGCGGGCGCGCGGACGACCTGCTCAAGGTCGGCGGCAAGTGGCTCGCGCCTCAGGAAGTCGAAGGATGTCTGCTGCAGCATCCCCTCGTGAAGGAAGTCGCCGTCGTCGGCGTCGAAGACGCGAATGGGCTTACCAAGCCGCACGCATTCGTCGTGGCCACGGAGCAGCGCCCCGGGCTCGCCGAGGAGCTGCAAGCGTTCGCTCGCGAGAAGCTCGAGCCCTACAAGGCACCGCGCTCGGTGCAGTTCCTCGACGTCCTGCCACGCACGCACCTCGGGAAGGTCGATCGAGCCAGACTCCGCCTTCAATGAGGAGACGGGCCTAGTTAGGTTTCTTGCCGTCTTGGAACTGGCGACTTGAGTATTTCTGGACGGGTGGCCGAGTGGCTGAAGGCGCACGCTTGGAAAGCGTGTTAACGGGCAACCGTTACGTGGGTTCGAATCCCACCCTGTCCGTCTGTAAGACTGGTCACCGGTAGACGGGTATTGGTCGTTAGACGCGCAGCGGGGAACAGTCGGCAGGTGCAGGACCTGCTTCCCATTGACTACCAACCGCTGTGCGTCTGCTGCGTCTGTGCGTCTCGTAGTTGGACAGGTGGGTGAGCGGTTGAAACCGCCGGTCTCGAAAACCGGTATGCCCGCAAGGGTATCGAGGGTTCGAATCCCTCCCTGTCCGTCCCGCCATGGGAATCTGGAACAGCACGCTGGTGTACGTCGGGGCGCGCACGCTGCTCGCGGGCGCGATGATCGCGCTCCTGCTGCGCCGCCGCGTCGGCGCCGCTTACGCCGGCGGCCAAGTCGTTTCCGATCTTTCCTGCGCCGCTTTTCTGCTGGCCTACGTCGATCCCGACATTCGTGACGACATCGGCTGGCTCGTCGTCCCGCTGATCCTGTTCGTGTTGTATTGGGAACCGACCCGCTGGCTCGAAAACCGGCAGGTGCGTGCAGAGCAGGAAGCCGAGGACAGCTGGTTCGACAACCTGCTCAGCGTGTACGGGACCGTCTGGGCGATCGGGTTCGTCGTACCCGCCGTGCTCGCGGGCGGGTTTCTCGTGTTCGACCTGCTGGCGCCGCGCCAGTGGCCCTTTCCCAACCCGCGGGCCGCGTTGGTGTGCGCGCCACCCGTGCTGCATCCTGGTGCAGAACTGACCTTGCGGATGAGAGCGCCGCATGGCACCCAGCTCGCCGTGTTCACTCCGAAGGGTCGCTCGGTGGTCCTCATCCCCTATTCCGCCAAGGCGTTTCGGGATGTGGAGTCACTCACTCTTGCGGTGGATACGTTGCGCCACGTCTTTGCCGATACGGGAGTCTATGCACTAACACTTAGCAGCGAAGCGGAGCTGTCGGCGTCCGAAATGTGTCGCGTCCGCTACGGCGACTCGCCGAAAGGTTAAGAGTTACGAGGCCCGCTTTTTGCTTTTGAGCCGGGCCATGAAAGCTCGGCTCTCTCTCTTGATGTTGACCGCTCTCAGTGTGACGACGTGCATGCCCCGCGACACACTGGCCCCACCGGGAGGTGACCCGGTGCACAACTTTCCAGACATCCTGCCACAGCAGGATGTGTATTCACTTCAGAGCTTCAGCGGGATGGACTCGAAGCGCGGTCGCATCATCACCGACAGCGCGGCGCTTCGGGCGGCCTGGGACACAGTATTCGCCAAGTACGCCGTCGGTCAGAAGCCGTTTCCCCCCAACATCGACTTCCGCCTGAACGTCATCCTGATCGCCTCGGCGGGCGAGACGCCGACGCAGCTGGAGTGGTTTCGTATTACCATGGTCCGCGAGCGGCCCGAACACCTCGCGGTGCTCGTGGAAAGCCAGTGGCCGCGCTGCGGCGGGGCGCCGGTCGTCACGAATCCGGTTCATATCGTAAGCGTGCCTCGGAAGGCGACGCAGGCGACCTTCGAGTTCGTGAACATCACGGAGCCCTGTTCGTAGCACTTCCGGCGCGCGGGGGCAGGCTGCAATATGGCGGCTATGCCCTCGCTCCTCAGTGTCGTTGCCCCGCTGTTCCTGTTGCAATCGGTCCAGTACAAGTCACCGGCAGGCGTGGAGTATCGCGCACAGCGCGATACCGGGGCGATTGCGCGCGCCGAGAGCGTGCTCGCGGCTGATCCCCGCAACGTCGACAAGATCATCGCGCTGGGCGTGGCCCAGTCCGGCGTGCGCCAGTACCGCGAGGCGATCATGACGTTTACGCGCGGCCTCGCGATCGCGCCGACGAACGCACTGCTGTTCCGCTGGCGCGGCCATCGCTACCTGTCCACGCGGCAGTTCGATCGCGCGCTCGCCGACCTCACCCGCGGCGCGGAGCTCGACAGCACGATCTACGGGATCTGGTATCACCTTGGCATCGTCAAATTCGCGCGGCGAGATTTCGCGGGCGCGGTGGACGCGTTTTCGCGGGCGCTGGCCATCGCCCCCGACTCGGCCGAACGCGCGGGATCCGTCGATTGGCTGTGGATGTCGCTCGCGCGCGCGAGCCGCGCCGCCGAGGCGCAGGCGTTGCTCGACCGCAAGCCGGACGTGCCTCCGGGCGGGAATGCCTATGCGCAGCGCCTGCGCCTGTATCGCGGTCAGGTCTCGCCCGATTCCGTCGTCACGCCGGCGGACACCAGCGACATTGCCATCGCAACGTTGAGTTACGGCATTGGGAACTGGTACCTCGTGCGAGGCGATTCGGCGCAGGCCCGAACATGGTTCGAGCGCTCGGTCGCATCGGGCGGATGGCCGGCATTCGGATTCATTCTGTCTGAAGTGGAGCTTCGTGCTCGGCGCACGCGCTGACCTCGTTCGCCGGCTGTGGCTCGTCGTTGCCGCCGTCTGCACTCCCGCACTCGCGCTTGCCGCGCAGGATCATCCCATCATGCTCGAGCTCGGTGCCGGCAGCCTCGCGCCGGATGATCCATTTCAGGCATTCCTGAGCTTTCGCGGATCGGCGGGTTGGATTCTGAGTCACCGCGACGCGCTCGCCATCGACTACACCCGCCAGACCAAGAGCCGTGCCACGAGCGAGGACCTGGGTAAGTACGCGCGCCAGTTCCTCGGCCTCGCGTGGCACCACTCGTTTCAGGAAGCGTTTTACGACGACGAGACGTTGCGGCAACAGTATTTCTTCAAGCTCAGCGCGGGCCTGTTGGTCCGCGGCCGGACGCCGACACTTGGTTCCGCCGACCTGGCCAACGCCCCGTTTGTCGGGGCGGCGCTCGCGATCCGCTATCCGCTCTCTTCTCGTATCGCCGCCGTGGGGGAGATCGAGGACGATATGGCGTTCATCCCGAGGCAGACCGTCGACAGCATCCGTATCGGTGGCGAGCTGCAGCACAATTTCGGCCTGTTCATCCTCGTGCAATGGCGTCCATGACCGCGACCGAATTCCGCCGGCTGGCGCTCGATCTTTCCGGCGCCGTCGAAGCGGCGCACATGGGGCATCCAGATTTCCGGGTTGGGGGGAAGATCTTCGCGACGCTCGGCTATCCACGCGCCGGGTTCGGGGTTGTCATGCTGACCCCTGAGCAGCAAGCGCTGTTTGTGCGAGCGGAACCCAAGACGTTTGCGCCGGTACCGGGTGGCTGGGGCAGGCAGGGCAGCACGCGCGTGATGCTGCGAACGGCGAAGAAGTCTGCGGTGCGTGAAGCGTTAAAGGTCGCGTGGAGCAATCGAGCCCCAGCGAGAAAGAAATGAGCCGTCCATGACCGGCACTCCGAAGGCCACCCGCGGACTGGACGGCGTTGTCGCGGCCCAGACTCGTCTCAGCCATGTCGATGGGCAGGCGGGACGCCTCATCATCGGTGGATATGACCTCGCCGAGCTGGCTGGCCGCGTCAGTTTCGAGGGCGCCGCGCACTTGTTGTGGCGTGGTCGGCTGCCTTCCCCCGATGAATTGACGAGCCTGCGGCGTGAGATCGCCGGGTTGCGAGCGCTGCCGGACGAGGCCATGCAGGTCGTTCAGGCCGCCGCGCAGACTCCGCCGATCGACGCATTGCGCATGGCGTGTGCAACGCTGTCTCTCGATCTCCCCAATCCCGACGGGATCACACCCGACGATGATCTTCAGGCTGCCAAGCGACTGACGGCGCGGTTCCCGACGATCGTGGCCGCGCATGCGCGGCTGAGCGGCGGGAAGAAGCCGATCGCGCCGCGCGCCGATCTGCCGCATGCGGCCAACTTCCTCTATATGGTGCATGGGAAGGTGCCCGACCCGATCGCCGCGCGGGCGATCGATACCTACTGGGTCACCGTCATCGATCACGGGATGAACGCGTCCACGTTCTCGGCGCGCGTCATCGCCAGCACGCGCTCCGACATGGTGAGCGCGGTGACGGGCGCGATCGGCGCGCTCAAAGGGCCGTTGCATGGCGGCGCGCCCGGACCCGTGCTCGAGATGCTGAAAGACATCAAGTCAGCCGACCGGGCGGAGCAGTGGGTGCGCAACGAGCTGGGGGCCGGCCGGCGGATCATGGGCTTCGGCCACCGGGTCTACAAAGTGCGCGATCCGCGGGCCGAAGTGCTGAGCAGGACGGCCGATTCCATGGGGACGGCCGCGCTCGAGAATCGTCAACTGTTCGACCTCGCGCGATCGGTCGAGCAGACCGTCCTGAAGGTCCTGGACGAGGTGAAGCCCGGCCGCAACCTGCGCACCAATGTCGAGTTCTACACGGCGCTCGTGCTGCAGGCGCTGGGCCTCGATCCGCGCTCGTTCGTGGCGACGTTTGCGTGCGGACGCGTCGCGGGCTGGTGCGCGCATGTGATCGAGCAACATGCGGAGGACCACCTGATCCGCCCGCAGTCCGAGTACATCGGGCCACGCGATCTCAAGTCCCCGCCCGGCTCCGCCTAACCGTTGCGGTCGGGCCGGGAAAACCGTGACCGCCGCGTGAGTCACCGCGTCCTTATCGCGGCCGAGCTGAAGAACCTCCTCGCCCCGCCGGAGCTCGCGGGCCTGGATGTCACCTGGCTTTCCACCGGCGAGCCGACACCCAGCGGCGACTTCGTGGCGGTCGTTCCACTGCTCTCGCGCTGGATCGGCGGCACCGAATTCAAGAACCTCCCCAACCTCCGCATTGTGGCGAACGTCGCGGTGGGCTACAACAACATCGACATCGTCGCGGCCGAGATGCGGAAGGTGATCGTCACGAACACGCCCGGCGTGCTCACCGATGCGACCGCTGATCTCACCTGGGCGTTGATCCTGGCGACGGCGCGCCGGCTCATTGAAGGCGTGGACCTCGTGCGGGGCGGCAAATGGACCGGCTGGCATCCCGAGCAATTACTCGGACTCGAGCTGCGCGGGCGGACGCTCGGGCTGCTCGGCGCCGGCCGGATCGGTCAGGCGGTAGGGCGACGCGCGCCACCGTTCGGATTGCGGATCCTGTACAGCGCGCGGAGCGCCAAGCCCGATTTCGAGCGTGAGACCGGCGCGACGCGCGTGGACTTGAGCCGCCTGCTCACCCACAGCGACATTGTGAGTTTGCACGTCCCGGCGTCGCCCGAGACCAAAGGCATCATCAATGCCGACACGCTGGCGCGCATGAAGCCGGGCACCATTCTGATCAACACGTCGCGCGGCGATCTGGTGCGCGAAGAGGCACTCGCGATCGCGCTGGAGGAGGGGCGGCTCGGCGCTGCTGGGCTCGATG
>DASTDR010000160.1:0-4012 GCA_035710265.1 Gemmatimonadales bacterium
GCTCGGGGACGAAGTTCGCACGCCCCGGTCCGCCGCCCGGACCCGCGGGACCCGGCCCACCGCCACGGCCTGCCTGAGCGCCGGCGCCTGCCGGCGGCGCGGGCGCCTGCGCCACGCCGCGCGCCGACACGAGCGCCATGAGACACAACATCGCGGCGCTTGCCGGCCACTGTCTGCGAAGAGTCATAGGCGTCTCCTGATTCGCGAACCGAGGAATTCTACTACCGGGAGGGAGGACGCCACGGTTTCTTGAAGAGAATCCCTGTGTCCTCCGTAGTCTCTGTGGTTAACGTCTGTGTCGTCGAGACCCTCATCCGTTGATGCCCGTCACGGACGATAACCACAGAGACGCAGAGGACACGGAGACGCTGGCGCTCTCAGGGGCGCCGGGCACGTACTCTCCGCGCTAAAATACCGGCGGTCCGCGCCGCTGGCGGCCGCATCCCGAAGTCACACTCTTGGCTGACGTCTTCATCAGCTACGCGAACGAAGATCGCGACGCTGCGAGCGCGCTCGCGACGTGGCTGCAGGCGCGCGGCCTGGACGTGTGGTGGGACCGTCGAATCCGCGCCGGCGAGAGCTTCGACGTCGTCATCGAGCGCGAGATCGAGAGCGCACGGTCCGTCGTCGTGCTGTGGTCGGCGCAATCGACAGCCTCCGAATGGGTGAGGAACGAGGCCGCGCTGGCCGCCGAGCGCGGCGTCCTTGTCCCGGTCTTCATCGAACGCGTCAAACCTCCACTCGAGTTCCGCAGACGTCAGACGATCGATCTGATCGGCTGGCAGGGCGATCCCGATCATCCAGGCCTCCAGTCCCTAACGGATGCCCTCTCGATCCCGCCGACTGGCGATTCCACGCTCGATCGCGAGCAGCGGAGAGAGGTGCGGCCCTGGCCGAAATGGGCGATCGCGGCGGCTGCAGCGGCTGTACTGACGCTGGGCGCCTATGCGGCCTACAAAGCCTGGTCGCCAGGCTCTGGAGACGACCCTCGAAAGGAAGCGCAGGCTCCGGCCGACGCGGCGCCACCAACTGATCCAGCCGCCAACAAGGGTTCATCAGCGTCTTCTGCCACCGACGGGGCCAAGGCGCCGCCGCCCCGGTCGAACGTGGCATCGGCGCCGGACGTGACCGGCTTCTGGGACTTCGCGCCGGTAGAGGGGCGGCGCAGGAAGTACCTCGAGCTCAAGCTGCTCGACGGGACGCTGCTTGGCCAGGAGGTGATCGGCTACGAGCAGGATGCGCTCACCACAAGTTCCGGCATCAGGAAACAGGCTCCGATTCTCGATGGCAAGGTCGAGGGCAATCGCATCTCGTTCTCGACCAGGCGGGTCTACATCAGGAACCTTTCGGACCCGTCCACGAAAACCGAAAGCGTCAATCGCTACAACGGAGTGATCGCTGGAGACAAGATCCACTTCACGTACTCGAACGAGAGTGCGGGCGAGTACTGGGAGGAAACGGCCGAACGCCGGCCGGCGTTCAAAGGCGCTGAGCGCGTGGCCAGACTGAAAGAACACACCGGGACCGTCGAGTCGATCGTGCCGCTGCCTGGCGGCCGCTTTGCCTCCGCCTCCAGGGACCGCCGCGTGATCGTCTGGAACATCGCGACGATGGGGGTTGAATCGAAACTGGATCACGACAACCAGGTCTGGAGCGCGGCCGCACTCCCGAACGAACGAATTGCGACAGCAGAGAACAACGGCAGGGTGCAAGCCTGGGATTTGCAGACGCAGCGGGTGGCGGTGAAGTTCGCGCCGCGCGCGGGCCGGCTCGCGCGAATCGTCGTGCTCGATGACGGACGGGTTGCCGGCGCGTACTCCGATGGATCCATCGCAATCTGGAATTCAACGACAGGCGCGATCGACATGGTCCTCAAGGCCGACGACAAGGCCGTGCGTCGTCTTGCGGCGCTGAACGACGAGCGCCTGGCAGCCGGCGGCGAGGACGGGGCGATCCGCGTCTG
Organism: Gemmatimonadales bacterium; assembly: GCA_035710265.1. Taxonomy (GTDB): domain Bacteria; phylum Gemmatimonadota; class Gemmatimonadetes; order Gemmatimonadales; family GWC2-71-9; genus 20CM-2-65-7. The sequence continues at coordinate 1,964 of DASTDR010000160.1, forward strand.
GAATACGCGGACCGGTCAGGCGGAGGCAACGGTGCGACAGGGTCGCGCCGGCTCGAGCCAGGATGTCACAGCCCTGCTCGAGATCGCGGAGGGCCGTCTGGCCTTCTCCACCCTCCAGAACAAGAGCGTCGAGATCGCGCGGCTCGGGTCGCGGGCCGGAGCGTTCGAGCTGCTGCCGTCGAGGGTCGGACAGGGCGTCGAGTGGATCGCACGCGGAAGAGGGGGGCGGATCCACGTCCTCGAAGCCGAGAACGTGCTGAGTACATGGACTCTCGCAACCAGGAAGGAAGAGAACGCCTTCGAAGTGGGCGCGGATCCCTACGCGGCCTCAGTGGTCGCAGAACTCCCCGACGGACGGCTCGTCGTCGGTCTCGGCGACGGAGCGATCGAAGTGTGGAGGCTGCGCCAATAAAATCACTTTCGATTTCGGGATCTTTGATTGTTGAATCGTTTTTGATCTCTGATTGCCGATTGGTGATTGACAACGCAGCGAGCTGATTCGAAGCGTTCCGTCGATCTCAGTCAACAATCAAGAATCGTCAATCAACAACGAATCGACAATCACAGATCAAGAATCAACAATGCCCTAGAGTTCGAGCGTCATCTCCACCATCGTCCGCCTGAAGCCGAGGCGCGCGAAAAGCTTCTGCGCGCCCTCGTTCCGCTCCGCGGTCCAGAGCACCACGCGCGGCGCGCCGTGCTCGCGCAGCCACTGGGTCGCGGCAGTGATGAGCGCCGTGGCGACGCCGCGGTGGCGCCCGCGCTCCTCCACCACCACGTCGTGGACGAAGCCGCACGCGTCGCGCAGCTCCTTCCACGACAGCGGCTCGAGCCCGGCGTAGACGTAGCCAATCAGATCGCCCTGCCGCTCGGCCACGAACACGACCGAGGTTTCCTCGCGGAGCTGGTGGCCGAGAAACCAAGCGTACCCTTCGTCGGGGCTGTCGCCCGGCGCCATGAAGCGCTGGGGATCGAAGTCGTAATGGGTGCGCATGAGCAGTGCGCCGAGGCGGCCGAGGGCGGGAAGGTCGGCCGGGGTGGCGCGCCGGATCGTGATGGCGGATGTCATGAGGAAATCTTAGGTCCGGCTGAAGCCGGACACTACGTACGATCACGGGTCCGGCTGAAGCCGGACACTACGTACGTCGCGTACGTTAAGTTTGGGCCTGGGGAACGTTGATACTTACGTGAGGTGAACCCATGGCCAAGAAAGCGGTGCCGGATTTCGGGAAGGGCGGGAAGCTGAAAGTCCGCGAGGACGAGCAGGCCGCCGTCATCCGGCTCTCGGCCGGCGAGCGCATCCGCATGACGCTCACCGCCAACGGCCCGGGCACGGCGGTCTTCGCCTTCGGCTGCCAGCACAAGTCGCTCTGGAGCGCGCCCGACTTCCAGGGGCATCCAAAGAAGGTCTACGAGTGGGTGCACCTGGACCAGCTGTCTGACGCCGACGCCGCCGCCGACACCTACGCCCTGACGATCGCCTTCGTCGGGAGCATCACCTCGTACACGTTCCTGATGGAGCACGTCTCCTCCGCCGACGCCGTTCTCGCCACGCTGAAAGACTTCGACGCGTCGAGCACGGTGGCCAACGACGTGTTCCACTCGGCCATCACGCTGCTGATCGCGTGAACGTCAGGAGGCGACCATGATCCGTAGACTCGCGCTGCTCGTCCTTCTGATCCTCGTTCCCGCCTCGTCTTACGCCCAGGACGCCTGCCTCGAGAACGCCCAGGGCTTCGACCAGTGGCTCAACTGCCGTATGGAGCGCGCCGTGGCCGCCGCCGCCGGACCAGGGGGCGCCGAGAAGCAGGCTGAGGCGCCGAGCCTCGCGCACGACTCCCCCACGCTGGTCGACTCGTCGTCCGCGTCAGACTTCGTCGGCTTCGGGCTGACGCTCCTCGGTCTGCACGACGCGCCCGTCGGCGATTCGGACGCCACGACCGGCGGCACGGCGATCACCGCGAGCGCCTACTCGCTGCTCGCCGCGGCGTACGGCAAGGACCCGCTCTCCGATCGCGACTTCTACTACGACAACGCGAACTGGAGGCG
>DASTDR010000161.1:0-4914 GCA_035710265.1 Gemmatimonadales bacterium
CGCGGTGGCGGCCGCCTGGCCGAGGCGTTCCTGGACGCCCTCGGTGAGCCGGCCGACGATGTTCTGCCCGGCGTAGCGCAGGTCGCCGCGGCCAGCCAGCGGGCCGGTCTTCGCCGGGGAGAACGGCCACACGTTGCGGACGATGCTGGCCGCGCTGTTCATCAGCCCGCTAAGGGACGGCAGCATGTTCCGGACGCCGTTGATCAGACCCTGGATGACGCTCCGACCGGCATTGAACAGCAGCCCGCCTAGGTTGCCGAGCGCCCGGAAGATGGTCCCCGCGAGAGCGGAGAAGATCCCCATCACCGCACCGATGTTGGTCCGGACAGCCCGGCCGAACGAGCCGGTGGCGTCGCGTGCGCCGGTGATCAGGCCAATGAAGAACCGCACGACCCGCTGGGTGGCGTTCAGCCCGGCGGTGAAGATCTGCAGGGCGACGATGATGGCGTACACGGCTGCCTTCAGCAGACCAGTCTCGATCATCGTCTTCCCGAACTGGGTTGCGAGCTCCAGCAGCGGCGGGATCAGCGGCGCGACCGCGAGGAACAGCTCCAGCATCGCCTTGACAAGGTCAAACGTCGCTTTGATCAAATCAGGCATGAGGGGCATGATGTCGTTCAGCGCGGCCAGCATCTGCTCACTCATCGCCTCGGCGACCAGCACCGTCACGCGGATCAGCTCGGCGAACATCGGAATCACGATCGGCAGGTGCCTGGCCAGCTCTGCCAGGTACATCTCCACCAGTTCGCCCAGGATCGGCAGAAGCGGCGCGAATGCCTCCGCAATCTTCACTCCGGCGTCGGCAAGTACGGGCAGCAGCCGCTGGCCCACCTCCAGCAGCGGCGGAATCAGCATCCGCAGGGCGTCGCCCAGGCCGCGCGCGAACAGCGCCGTCACCGGACCGAGCACCTTAGCGATGCCGGACAAACCGATGGCCACTTCAGCCAGCAGGAACGCCAACGCGGGGCCGAGAACCTCCAGCAGCGGCGCCAGCGCAGCGAACAGGTCCCCCAGCGCCTTGCCGACCACGGGGGCGACTGGCGTCAGCGCGATCAGGGCATCAACGAGCGCCTCCAGGAACACTGTGAGGCCGGGTGCGGCCGCCTTCACGAGCTCGCCAAGGATGACCGCGAGGGGAGCCAGGCCACGGGCCAGCGACGACATCAGCGGGGCCAGCGACGCGATCGGGTCAGCCAGCAGGGACAGGGCATTGCCTAAGGCAGTCGCGAGGACCACCAGGCCAGGAGAGAACGCGATCGCGATGTCGGCGATGCCGTCGATGACCGGCACCAACGCCTTCATGATCGCCCCGAGGACGGGTATCAACGCCCGGCCGATCGTGTCGAGGTCCGCGAACAGCTCCCGCAGCGCGGTCTGCCCCTCCACCGAGTTGATCAGCTTATTGAGCCGGTCGAAGAACGAGAACAGTCCGCCGGCCCCGCCCGCGGCCCGGACCAGTCCCCGGATGATGCCCACGATGTCCGTAAGAAGGCCGCCGAGCGTCCTCAACGCCTCCAGACCGTTCTCGATGATCTCCTGCAGGCCGCCGTCGGCGCGTAGCTCCGCGATCCGATCAGCCCACCGGTCGAACACGTCACCGATGCCGCTGGTCAACTGGGCAACCATCGCGGTGGACACGGCGGTAATGTCCCGCAGGATCCGCAGCAGCGGCACGAACGCGGACCGCAGGTTCCCGAGGACCCGCGACACGTTCAGCAGGATGGTTGAGAAGTCAACCTGTGTCTGGGCGTTGAGGAGGAAACCAAGGAAGTCGCGGACGACGAGGTTCAGCACCCGCACGATCCGCACCAGGCCGGTCTCCAGCAGCGGCAGGTAGATCCGGCCGAGATCCTGGATCTGTTTCGTCATCCGGGCGAAGAGGTTGTTCTGCACCCGCAGCCGGAGCCGGTCGAACGCCGGCTTCATCGCGGCGAGCGCCCGCACCACGGTGCGCGCGTGCGGAGCCAACTTCTTCAGCGCCGCGTCGAGCTGGGCGGCGTCGCCGGAGGCGACAGCCTTCATCGCCTCGCCCATGCCCTGCAGGCCGATCTTCGCCGCCACCACGGTGCCGATCAGGGTGGCGATGGCTCCGGGGATGAGCAGCAGTGCCCCGGACGCAGCGATGAGCACGTTGACCAGTTCGGCGATGAGGGGGATCAGTTCAACGATGGCCGCGGCCAGGCCGCCGACGGCGACCGCGACCGTACCGATGAGCAGGCCGAGGCCGGCGAGCTTCGCGACGCCGGCCAGCGCACCGGCTATCGCCCGGGCCAAGCCGGACAGGATCCGCAGGAACGGGGTGATCAACGCCCGCATGGTGCGTTGCAGGCCCGCGGCGAAGCCTTCGCTGTACTTCCGGCCCGCCTGCCGGCCGGCCGCGGTGGCTGCCCGCTGCCGGCGCCGGTCAGCGTCGCCCAGGTCGTCGTCCGCTTCGCGGATGAACTGCCGCTGCTGCTTGATCGCGTCTTTGTAATCGGTGTAGACGCGGAGGAACCCGTCAGCGATTTTGAAGCCTTCGCTGATCGGTCCGGTCACGTCGTCATCCTCTCCCAAAGGTGATCACGTCACGGAATACGGGGTTAGCCTTAAGTGACCCCTGGTCCGATTCCGTGTACTTCATTCCTTCCGGCAGTGGCACCGGCCCTGAGCTTTTGAATCCGGGCCGGTTCGGCAGGTTCACCATCACCGGTCCGGTTGGCCGCCGCGGCGCCGGTCGAGACTCGACGCCGGTGTCGGCCAGATTCAGAGCGACGATCCGCATCGCCCCCTCATAGAACGGCAGTCGGACCGCCAGGTAAAAGAAGCGCGGGCCGTCCATGACGAACGGATCATCCACTCGGTGGAATACGGACATGTCGCTGACCACATCCCACCAGTAGCGTGGGATCCATAGCAGCTGTTCCGCCCGCGCTCCTATTCCCCCTTCAGTTTGTCCAGCTGCCCCATCGCCTTGTCCTGCACGATGCGCAGGATCGCAGCGAAGCCGTCCTCGTCGATGCCCTTGCAGTCCCGCAACGCCTCGTAGGCGTCCGGCCCGACCACCTCCTTGAACAGAACCGCCGCCCCGGCGATCTCGCCGCGCGCCGCGACCTCTTCCAACGCGCGGAGAGCGACACCGGCAGGAATCTTCTTCGGCATGGAATACACCTTGCCGTCGATCGAAAACAGCGGTTCCCGCTCGGCGTACTCGGGGAGCGGTGTGGACGAGAATTGCAGTTCCGGCGGAATCTCGCTTACCGCCGGAGCCACGTTGCCAGGATTCGTCACTCGATTTTTCCTTCGGTGATCAGTCGCTACGCGAGCGCGTCGACGACCTTGAACGGTGTGGTGGTGGACGAGACGTAGTGCATGCCCCACGTGACGGGGAATACCGTCTGCTCGTCCTTCTTGTACGCCACGCCGACCGATTCGATCGACAGTGCTCGCCTGCCGTAGATACGGCGCCGCAACGAGTCCGGCCCGAACCCGTCGATGATCAGCGCGATGTAGTCGGGCTGAGTCGCGCTGGAGTCCTGGTCCGGTTCGTAGATCTCGTGTGAGCCGCCAGTCGTTGTGACCGTGCCTCCATTCAGGACGATGACGAGGTTGTCCAGGGTCGGCTCGGCCAGGTTGGTGGCCAGCTGGATGTCCCGCTTCGTCAGCCGCCGGCCGGGCACGTCGACGATCTGGTCCACCATGAGCTCGGTGTACTCCTGGTTGATCGTCAAGGTGGATCCGTCGGTGGTGCCGCCGACGTCGGTCCACGCCGACGCGGCCGGGGTGCTGTTGACCTGGTTGTCGCTTGGCTCCGGTGCCGCGTAGGCGCCATGGTAGAGCGTCGCAGGCCCCATGATCAGGTTGGTGATGTCGACTGACACGCCCCTACCTTCTCCTTCTCCTAGCGCCGCCGCGCCGGCTCACGCCGACCCGGGCCGGCAGCCGCCGGTATCTGACGATCGGCCCACCCGGCGTCCTGTGGGCCCACTTGCGTGCGTACTTGCGCAGCCGCGGGTTCGCGAAGAACAGCCGCCACTGCGCCTTACTTCTGAACCCGTGCTTCCCGGGGTGCCGCTTACGACGACCTGCCATGACGGCGCCACCTCCTGTTCCGAATGGGGGCCTCGGTGATCCTGCCCGTCATCCAGAAGTCTTCCTCCCGCAGCGGCCACCGCACCCACGTCATGTCCGGATGGTCGCGCAGCAGCATGTGCGGCCGGCCGGCGAGCGCACGGTCCAGGTCCGTGCCCAGCCGTTTGATCTTCACGTTGGCGAGGAGGAACTCCATTTCCCGCGGGTTGTCGTGCACGAGTACCTTGCCGTGCAGCGACAGCAGTTCGTGCGAGGCCAGCCCCTCCGGCGCGTACCACACCGTCGTCATGGCACCTCACACCAGTGCAGCTGCAGGTCGAACACGAAATGGGCATACGAGGTGAGGTCCCCGGGGACGCGGCGGGGCTCGCCCATCGCGTAGGCCGACAGCACCCGGGCGCCGCGGTACTGCGCCGGCAGCTGGTCGGACACGTCGCGCGGCTCGTGGGTTTGGCAGTCGGCCAGGATGGCTTCCCCCAGCGCGGCCGCCTTCGCCCACGGCGGTTTGCCGCTGTTCAGGTTGACCGCCCACAGGTGGACCGACGCGACCGGCCGCCGCATCGGAATGTAGACGTCGGGCTGGCCAGACATGGGCCCGACCTGAACGAATCCGGACCCGGCCCACGTCGAGTTGTCTTGGGGACGCGAGGTGGACACCTGCGATGGGTCGATGCCGGGTACACCGCGCAGCCAGGCGACGGTGACGAGCTCGGAGTTCGGCGCGAGCGTCATCTCAGCCTGCGTTTCTTGTACAGCGCGGGCCGCATGTACGGCTGCTCGGGGGTGCCGGGGTGCCAGACGATGACGCCGAACACCTGCCCGGTGCGCCGGTTGCGGAGGGGCCAG
>DASTDR010000162.1:0-6998 GCA_035710265.1 Gemmatimonadales bacterium
CCCCTTGTGTGTTACAGTTGAGGGCTCGGGACATCGCAATCTGAGCGTCTCGTGCGGTCAATGACGCGGGGTGGAGCAGTCCGGTAGCTCGTTGGGCTCATAACCCAAAGGTCGGGGGTTCAAATCCCCCCCCCGCAACCAACGCCATATGCAATTCGAGTTCGGCCGGACTGTCGTAGTGTCCGGCTTCAGCCGGACCTCGCACGGGCCGGACGTATCGGCGGCTCGGCGGACGGAAGACGTGGGCTCTTTTCCACCGACGTTCACGCCCCTTTGTAGTTCAGCACCGGCCGAAGCACACGCGTCACCTTTACAAGATCTCGCTGGGCTCGAAGCACCGCTCTGATGTCCTTGTATGCCGCCGGAGCTTCGTCGCGCAGTTGGTCCGAAAGGCGGTAGTCGTACCACACGCCCTGCATCTGTCGGCGGAACTCTCGGTCCGTCACCTTGGCCCTCGCGGCCGTTCGGCTCAAGGCGCGACCGGCACCGTGCGCACTCGAGCGCAGCGCCGCTTCGTGCCCTCGTCCCTCCACATGGAAGCTGGAGCTGCCCATCGACCCTGGCAGCACTCCGCCTTGCCCAAGCCCGGCTGGCATCGCGCCCTTCCGATGGACCCAGAGCTCACGCCCACCGTGCCGTTCGAGCGTCACGTGGTTGTGATCAGTCGTGATGACCGTCTCCCAACAGAGACGGGCACCAACGACCGCCTCAATGACGGTGCCCACTTCCACAGCCATGGCCCTTCGGCTTGCGTCTGCGAAGCGTCGTGCCCAGTCGGCGTCGCTCAGATACCTGGCCCCTTGGTCGCTGGTGGCATCCAGAGCGCGGAGTCCGCCGCCAACGTCCTCGCCCTGAGCCATATGATGATCACAGATTGCCGGACCGATTCCCCGCGACCCACTGTGGACCATCATCCAGAGGCGACTGTCCTCATCGCTCTGTAGTTCGATGAAGTGGTTTCCACTGCCGAGCGTCGCAAACTCAGTCGGCCCTGCGTTGAGGCGCATCGCCTCCAAGCTCGGGTGACTCAGCGTCGCCGCCGCAAGGTCTGACGGCGGCGTGATAGCGGCGCGGCGATTTCGTCGACGAGTGAGCACGGCGCGGGCGAGTCCAGCGAGGACTCGGCCAGCGGTCCCAGGATCTTGGAGTGCGGTGGCTTCCACGTCGAACCCAATTGCCAACATGCCACAGCCGATATCGCCACCGACAGCCTGTGGGTAGATCAGCCGCGAGGTCGCGACGACCACGCCGATGCAGACGTCGGTCGCAAGGTGTACGTCTGGCATGACGGCAATCTGCTCAACGTCCGGCGCGCGTCGGAGGCGCTCGATCGCCTCCGACACGTCGTGGTGCATTGGTGCGGCCAGCCAGGTCCGGATGGGTGCGAGCGACCGGTCACTCATCCTCGCCTCCGTCCGGAAACGCCGGAACGAATGACAGCTCCGGCGCACGTTTCCGTGTGATGGCCATGGCGACCTCGGACCGGAGGCGCGGCGCATCCTGACGGAGCGCGCCGAGCGCCTGGGTCACGGGCCGGTCTGCCGGGATGACCACGTGCACCAGAAGGTGCCCACAGTCCGGCGCCGGCGACACATCCTCGACGAATAGATCGTTCAAGCCATCGTCGGCGTGCCGATCTGCCAGCGCGAGATTCAGCGCACGCTGGACCTGCCGGCAAAACTGCCGCGCTTTTCGTTCGGCCTGTCTACCTGACGACAGACGGTCGGATGTTCCTCCACCCAAAGCCTGGGCAAATTCGGGATCTACGAAATCTGCTGACCCTCTCCGGCGACGATTGCGGTGTTTCAAGACGAAGCTCCCCTACTGCGCAAGCACGCGCACTCGGCCCGTACGCAGACACGTACGTTGTGGCCGTCAACTTGGTTATTGTTGAAAGCGATGGGAGCCGGCCCTGCCGGCGTGGTTACTTACGCGGCGGGCAGGCTCGACGGCATCGGGCGGCGTGCAATAGGGGACATGGTCTCCTCCGCTGTTGCGTCGAGTTGAAGTGGCGCTGGTGCTTCTAACAGACCAGCCTGAGCATTATCGCGCGAGATCGAGGTTCATGCAAACGGACTGCGATCACAGATTCGACACGGCTGCGTAAACTTGGCGGCGCCACCGTGCGGTTGCGATGATATCCCAGAACTGGGATAATCGTCTAGGTGCGACGTGTCCTGGCGGCCGACGAGAAGCCTCTGCATTGGGTCGGGTCCTCCAAGCGCGATTTCCTTGGCTTTCCCGCCGCGGTCAAGGAGGACATGGGCAACGCCCTCGGCATCGCGCAATTCGGCGGAACCGCACCGACGGCGAAGCCGTGGAAGGGGCTCGGTCCGGGCGTGCTGGAGGTAGTCGAGTCGCACGATGGAAACGCATATCGAGCTGTGTATACGGTTCGATTCGAAAAGGCGGTATACGTCCTCCACGCGTTCCAGAAGAAGTCGGCGTCCGGGATCCGGACGGCCAAACGGGATGTCGATCTCATCGCCGAACGGCTGAGAACTGCCGAGAGGGATCACGAGGAGCACTATGGCAAAAAGAAGCGCTGAACGCAGAGAACCTGTGACCCGTGGGACCGGAAACGTGTTCGCGGATCTCGGGTTTCCCGATGCTGCCGAGCGTCAGGCCAAGTTGCGCCTGGCGTATGCGCTCAATCAGGTACTGGACGGGCGCAAGCTCTCGCAGGCCGATGCGGCCAAGGTGCTGGGAGTGACGCAGCCGAAGGTCTCAGCGCTCCGTCACTACAAGTTGGCGGGTTTTTCCGTCGAACGTCTTATGAATCTGTTGACGGCGCTCGACCAAGACGTGGAGATCGTGATTCGGCGAAAGCCCCGCTCGCGGAAAGCGGCTCGGATCAGTGTCGTCGCAGCTTAATTTGTCCCCTCTGATGGCAATGAAGCCCAAGCCCTCGGCTCGACGGCGCAGGTCGTTCACACTCGCCCGGCGACGTGCGCTCGCTCGACTCCGCAAAGGGCTTGACCTTCAGTGGACGTCTCCCAGCTCTCGGACCGCAGTTCACGAGCGAGGGCGGTCGAGACGCGACAGTTGAATCGCGAAACAGTTCAGCACTTGCGCCGTAGACCACCCGCATCGCAAGACGACATCTCACGACGCGCATTCGAAATCTTTGAGGCGCGGGGCCGCCAGCGGGCACGATGTTGATGACTGGCTGCAGGCGGAACGCGAGTTAACCGCATGCGAGCGATCCAGAAAGAGTTGAACTCACCGATGAGGCATCCGCACCTAGCTTTCTGTCCGTATTTGTCCGTGCGGAAGGTGATCGAATTTGCAGATTGGGAGCTCGGGCCGTTCGAATCGTTCGAACACCGTTGGACCGACGTGAAGTTCAAGGCGCAATCGAAGGCATTCCTGGCAAAATTCGTCGACAACGCCGGGAAGCCGATCGAACACCCGAGCCTGCTCTGTCGCCGCAGCGGCCAGATTGATGGGCGGCTACCCGCACCGCCAGGGCCGCAGACAATAGCCAGAGCGACCGACGGTTCGCGGAGCATCTTTTCCACATCGCGGCGCGGCAGCACATGCGACAGCGGAGGCGCCTGCAGTTGACCGGCGAGGCTGCTCAGCGCGAGTTGCAGGCGAGAACGACACTCTGGATCGGCAGCGCTAATGGAGAGTGGGCAGTCATAGCCGGCAATCGCCCGATCAAGACCGGCTTGGGTGACCTCTCTTTGGTCCTCGGGCAGTGTCGCGAGCTCCATCAGAAATCCAACGACTCTCTGGGAGATATCCGGCATCGCCTCAATCCCAAAAGCTCGGGCCCGCGCTTCGATCCGCGCACGGAACTCCGAGAGGTCGACGTCCTGGATCTTGAGTCGTGCCTTGTCCCGTCGCAGTGCAATAGCGACCGATCGGTCAGCGCCCCGTTGAGGCATTGGTCCCGAGCGTAGACGTTTTGTCTTCGTGCTGAGTCGTCGGTTTGTTGTAAGGACCCACGATGGGCGTGGCGATAGAACTTTCTCAGACCCGCGAAAAGCTCTGACGATTTTCAGAAGCTCCGCGGGACCGATTGGCTTCCGTCGGTCTGAGTACTTGAACTGAATGAGCCGAATTGCTCCGGCCACTCCGGTGATTGCGTCCTGACCGTGTCGCTCAATCTGGATGAAAGTCGCGCTCAAGTCTTCAGGGTTCGACGGGGCAGTTGCGATAGATACGGCCGCCGAACCGAGAAGCTGATACAGAAACCCGGCCAAGCACCAAGCTCCACCGTCCTTGGGCTGCGCGGATGAAATGCCGGCCGTTGCTGTCTTTTTGCGTTTCGCCGTCATTCGCAGCCGAAAATCAGGTACGGGCCATTACCTACTTGCCTCCACCACGATGAGTGCGCCCGACAACGAACGAGGCGTCTTCCCAGTCTAAACGAACTGACGAGGAGGCCGTGACGGCAATGGGGCAGCGCCAACTTCTGACCACTGGTTCACGCCGCCCCACTCCACAGCTGCAAGTACCGCCGGTTGCACGCCCCCGCAACCATTTCAACTTGCAGCGAGAGGTCGCCGGTTTCCGGCGACCACTTCGCATTCGTCGCGGCCGACACAAGCCGCAGAAATTCTGAAGGACGCACTCGAGCTCCCGACTGAGGCGCGGCTGCCCTCGAGCGATCGCTGCTGGAGAGCGACGTGAAGCCGCGCGTCCGTCACGTTGACCTTGCCTCGCGCATCCCTTGATGCCAGCATGTGAGGACATGAAGCTCAAGGAGGGCGTATGGTCTCGCATTTAGGTGGCCATCGCCGAAGCGTGTCGGCGGCGCTGATGCTCGCAGTGGCTGTCCTGCTGACGCTTCCAGTCGCGGCACAAGACGGGAACCCCTCGCGCGGCCTGTGGGTCTGGGAAACGTCGCCCTTGCTGAGTGACCCAGCACAGCGCGCTGCTTTCTTCAACTTCTGCGAGCGCCACAACATTGATGTCGCCGGCGTGTACATTCGGACCGAGCCCACGCCAGGAGGCAGGCGGCTGAACAACGCGCCCGAGTGGGCAGCAGTGCTTGCCGAAAGCACAGGTCGAGGCATGCGCCTGCACGCCCTCGACGGCGACCCCAGTTACGCGCTGCACGCACATCACGACACGATGCTGGCCGTCGTCGATGCCGTCATCAGCTATAACGCCTCGGTCGAACCGTCTGCCCGTTTCTCTGGCATACATTTCGACGTCGAGCCGTACTTGCTTCCGGAATGGAAGACGCCTGAGACGCGGGAGCGTTTGCTCGGTGAATATCTCGACGTCAACGACCGCGCGGCGAAACGGTCTCGCGCTGCCGGACTGGTGTACGGCGTCGATATTCCGTTCTGGTGGCAGGTCAAGGATGAGGCCACGGGTGAACCCGTCAGCGTCTCGACGTTCCAGGGCGTCCGCAAGAGCGCCACCGAACATCTGCTCGCGATGGTGGACAACGTCGGCATCATGGCCTACCGCAATGTGCCGACGGGCCCCCAGGGCATCGTGAGTCTCGCACTCGAGACGCTCGACAGCGCAGACCGCATATCGCAAGCGCGCGTGTTCGTTGGCCTCGAAACCGAAAAGATCAGCGAAGGCGTGCCCGAGAACACCACCTTTGCAAACAAGTCCCTGAAGGAACTTCAGGAGGCGCTCGCCATCGTGGACAGGGTCTTCATCGGACGGCCCTCGTTTGCGGGCGTCGCCGTGCACAGCTACGTGACCTTGAAGGAGCTAGAGGAGCGGCTGCAAGCGAAGTAAGGGCATCTTTCGAAAAAAAAGATCAAGCAGGAACGTAGGTCAACCTGATCACATCCTCGCCAATCCGGTCATGAGTCATCAGGCGGAGCGGCGGCCGGGGTCCGGCGAAATAGGGTGTGCCGCGACCAAGCACGACGGGGTGCAGGTAGATTCGATACTCATCGATCAGGCCACGTTCGGTGAGGCTGTGCGCCAGGCCCGGGCCGGCCACTTCGATCTCCCCGTTGCGCCCGGCCTTCAGCGCGCGGATCGCGGCCTCGAGATCATCCTCGACTAGGCTGGCGTTGGGGCCGACCGACGTCAACGAGCGCGAGACGACCCATTTCGGCTGGTTCCGCCACGCCGCCGCGAAGGCGCGCTCCTCTGCACCCCATTCGGGATGATCGTCGTCCCAGTAACGCATGAGCTCATACACGTGGCGACCGTAGACACTGCCCGCCTGCCCCTGAGCCTCCCCGATGAAGTGGCGGAAGAGCGTGGGGCTTGGCGCAAACGCTGTATGGTCGACGTAGCCGTCGAGGGACTGGTTCATTCCGAACACGAGCTTGGCCATACCACTTCCTTTCCTCACGCGGCACAAGCGCACGCTGCGAGGTCATGCCGCGACCTCAGCACCGCGCCGCGCGCGACGCCAGGGTAGCGGCCCAGAAGGTCGGCGGCGATTGCCGCGACGGACCTGGCAGGTCGCCGTGCAGCACCAGGACGAGAGAAGTAATTGGAGCATGGGAACGCCAGATCTGCACGGTCATCTCACGCCGACGCTCGTCGCGACGGCGCACATCTCAAAGCGCGTCCTTTGACGCTGCGCACTCGCGGTCGCGAGCGCCGACGACGATGAACGGCCACGGGTCTACCGCGGGCTTCTGTTCTGGGGTGCGGCCATGGTCGTCACGGCACCGCTGGTCACCTGGCTGATCTTCGTCGTGGCTGCCGGCCGAGCCTAGTCGCTTGTCCTTCTCAACGTGCCCCGCACCGCCCATGCACGAGCGCGGAGCAGGATGGGACCATCAGGCCCATCGCCGAGCAGGCGCCGGCGCAGCCGCAGCCGAAGCTGCTCACGTTCGCTCGCCTGGAGCGAGGCAACGTAGCCGCCTGCCGGGCCCTGCTTTTCGAGGAACGGAGACCAATAGTCGTCGAACGAGGAGAACCGCGTCTGAATCGTGAGCGCCTCTTCGGACACATCCCGAAGCCCGTGTTCGCGCCAGAATGCGGCAAGCTCTCCCTTGCGGCAGAGCGGCATATGCCGTTCGTCGCGCGCGTCCGCGGCGGGATCGAGCGCAACCGCC
>DASTDR010000163.1:0-6255 GCA_035710265.1 Gemmatimonadales bacterium
CCAGCAGCAGTTCGCGCGCGCGGTGCAGCTGCGGCACGAGCTGCGCATGCTGACATGGCTGTTCACCACCATCGTTGGTGCGACGATCCTGACGTGGAACCACTCGTTCGTGCACCTCTGGGTGGGCTCGCGCAATTACGCAGGCCCCTGGGTCGAGCTGCTCATCGTCTGCACTGCCCTGCAGACCGCCTTCATCAGGACGGATTCGTACATCATCGACGCGGCGCTGCGCCCGCGCGGCCGTGTCGTGATCGGGGCGGTCACGGTCGTCGCCACGCTCGCGCTCGGCATCGTGCTGACGCACGCGCTCGGCATTATCGGACTGTGTATCGGGCTCCTCGCGGGACGCGCGATCCAGTCCGTGGCTTACCCGCTCATCGTGCGGTCGTGTCTCGGCACGCCGAAGCGGAACATGGCCGAGCGCTTGGCCGCGGCCCGAATGGCGCTCACGACGGTGCTGCTGTTCGCTGGCGCCACCGCTGCGGGCCGTGCCATCATGGCCTCGAGCTGGCCGGTGTGGGCCGGTGGCGTGACGCTGACGGTGGTCCTGTGCGCGGCACTAACGCTGGTACTCGGCCCGACTCCTGGTGACCGGCGGGTCATTCTCGCGCGGGTGCGCACCATGGTCGCCGGGCTGCGGCGCAACCGCTGATGTGCGGGCTCGCGGGACGCTTTCACCCCGATCGGCTTCCCGACGCGCCGGACTGGCACCGGCGCGCTGACCAGCTGCTCGCCCACCGTGGCCCCGACGGCGCGGGACACTGGGTGGACGAGCACTGCGAGCTGGTCCACCGCCGCCTCGCGCTGATCGATCTCTCGTCCGCCGGCGCCCAGCCACTCACCAACGAGACCGGTGACGTGTGGGTCGTCTTCAACGGCGAGATCTACAATCACCGGGTTCTGCGCGAGTTGCTCGTGGCGCGCGGCCACGTCTTCCGTTCCCGCACGGATACCGAGGTGCTCGTGCATCTCTACGAAGAGCGGGGCGACGGCCTGGTCGAGGAGCTGCGGGGCATCTTCGCGTTCGCGATCTACGACCGTCCCCGGCGGCGCCTCCTGCTCGCGCGCGACCGCTTTGGCGTGAAACCGCTGTTTTACGCGAACACGGATGGACAGCTGGTGTTCGCCAGCGAGATCAAGGCGATCACGGCTCTCCCAAACTTCCGCCCGACCATCGATCGGCAAGCCTGCTGCGACTTCCTCGGCCTCGGATATGTGCCGGAACCCGCGACCGGGTTTTCCGAGATCCGGACATTGTCGCCCGGCACCGTGCTGGTCGTGGAGGATGGACGCGGGGGAAGCCGCACGCGGTCGTACGCAAAGATCGTGGCGCATCCCGATCCACGGCGTACGCTCGACGGCGCGGCGCAGGACACGGCGAGAACCCTCGTGTCGGCCGTACAGAGCCAGTCGGAGGCCGACGTGCCGGTCGCCGCGCTGCTGTCGGGTGGGATCGATTCATCACTGGTCGTCGCCGCTCACAGCCGCACGCGCCACACGACGACGTTCAATGTGCGGTTCCCGATTCCCGGCTCGGACGAGAGTCCGCTCGCGCGTGCGGTCGCGGACCAGTTCGGCACCGACCATCACGTCATCGAGCCTCGCGATTGGTCGATGTCCGTCGACACCGTATTCGGCATCCTGCGGCATTTCGATCAGCCGTTCGCCGACACGAGCTGCCTTCCGATGTACTGGGTATCGCGCGCCATTCGCGATCAGGGAATCATCTGCGCGCTCTCCGGGGACGGCGGCGACGAAGCGTTCGGCGGCTATCCGCGGTTCTGGCGCGCCCAGCGGTTCATGCGCCTCATGCGCATGCCCGCCTGGGCGCGGAGCGCGCTCCAGTCCGCCGGTGCGGCGCTCGCCCCCTGGACGCGCGATCTCGGCCGGCATCTGCGCAAAGCCACGCGGCTCGCCGAGGCCGGACTGGCCGACTCGTCGGTGCTGCTCGCCGGACTCTCGAACTACCTGGCCGAAGACCAAAAAGCGGAGCTGTTGCTGCCGGCAGCGGCCGAGCAGCTGTTGCCCGTTTACCGGCACTATGACGGCTACCATCCGCCCGGCGTACGCGACCTGGAAGAATTGTCGCGCCGCATGACGAACACGCTGTTCGCCGTGAGCCTGCCGTCCGACATGCTGCGCAAAGTGGACATGATGAGCATGCGGGCGGGAATCGAGGTCCGCGTCCCGATGCTCGACGAAGCGTTCGTGGACGTGGGGCTGACGTTGCCGCACCGGCTCAAGACGAACGGGCACGAGGGCAAGCGCGTGCTGCGGACCCTTGCACGACGTTGGCTTCCCGAGTCCGTCGTCGGGCACCCCAAGCACGGCTTCCATGTCCCGCCCGAGCTGTTTGCGACGGCTGCGATTTCGAACGCGTGCGGCGATCTGCTGCTGGGGAGTGATGCGCGCGTGGGCCGATTCTTGAATCGCGCGCTCATGGGCCAATGGGTCAACCGCTTCCGAGGCATGAACGGCAAACGCACCGGTGGCGAGTTGAGTCACGGCGGCCTGTTTCAGCGCGTGTTTACGCTGCTCGCGCTCGAATTGTGGATGCGCGATTTCGGACTGCACTGGTGATCCGTTCCGTCCGGATTAGTCCGATGGATGGAGTCGCGCGCTGCGTCCAGTGTGGCGAGCACGGCCCGATTCGTGCACTTGTGCGTACGCATCACACGAGAATGGGTCACATGCACAGGCGGCAAGGGCTCCGGCCCTGTGAGCACAATGGCAACTAATCCTGGCATCGCGTTGCCCGTTTATAGGAGCGCCGCGGTCTCAGCGAGCGCCGCGCGCACGAAGCCGCGCGTCGCGGTCAATCCGGTGGTGCGAGCCGCGTTGTACTTCTTCGTGTTATCGATTCCGTTCGAGTTGCCCAAGGTCGCGCTGCCCCTCGAGATCCCGACGTTGACCGGCGCCATCTTTCTGCTCGCCACCCTGCTTCAGCCATCCGCCAGTTACCGGCGCATTCCGGGCGCCGTGATGTGGTTTGTCGTCTACCTCTGGATGTTCGGGCTCAGCACGCTCGTCAACCGGAGCCCGCTCGCGACCCCGGTCCTGACCCTGTTCCTGCTGATGCTCCAGCTCGTGCTGGTGCTCTGGGCGGCCTCGAATCTGCTGCGCGATCCACGCGTGATGCGCGGCGTGATCATCACGCTCGCACTGGCGGTGGCGCTTCGGGCCACGCTGCAAGTGCTGGGAATCGGCGCCACGACCAAGGAGCTGTGGACAGGGGGCGAGCGCGTCAGCGCGTTCGGGCAGAATGCCAACCTCGCGTCGATCATCATGTCGGTCGGGACCGTCATGATGCTCAGCCTGCGCCCGCGGATCGTCACTTGGCCGCTCGCTGCGATTGGGGCATGGGCCATTCTGCAAACGGGATCGCGCGGCGGGCTCGCCTGCCTGGTCGCCGGCCTGCTGGTCTGGGCGATCATGAGTGGGCGGACCGTCGGCACGAGAGTTCGCGGCTTCGCTTTCGGCCTGCTAGCGGTCGCCCTGCTCGGCGTCGGCGTGCTGCGCTCCGACATGCTGCGGAACCGAATCCTCGCTGCCGAGGGCGGACGGCTCGCCGGGCGCGAGCGCATCTATCCGGCCGTGCTGTCGATGATCAGCGAGCGGCCGGTGTTTGGGTGGGGACCGGTCGAGAACCAGGTCGAGATCGCCACGCGCATCGAGGAAGTACGGAAGGACCGCCGCGATGCCCATAACCTCGTGCTCGATCTGCTTTCGGCCACCGGCCTGGCCGGGGCGATTCCGTTTTTGCTGGGCATGGGGTTGTGCGTGCTCAGCGCTTTTCACGCGCGGCGGGGTCCCTACGGCGCCCTGCCCCTCGCGCTCAGTGCAGCGACGTTCGTGGGGTGCATGAGCGGGACCTGGATTGCCGCCAAAATTCTCTGGCTCACGTTCGCGATCGCGCTGGCCGCGGGCGCAGCGGCGCCGCGCCCTCTGTCCCGCAACGCAAGGATGGCGTCGTGAAACTGGCCGTCTTCACGAGCCGCTATCCGGCTCAGGTTGGCACTTTTTTCGAACGCGATATGCGCTCGCTGCTCGAGGCGGGTGTCGAGATCGACATTTTCTCGATCGCCCCGCTGGATGCCAGCCTGTGGAAACACTCGCTGGCCCTGCTCGGTCCCGAGCACTTGTCGCGCGATCGCGTGCACCATCTGCCGCTGCGCGCGACCGGATCGGGCTTGTCGTTGCTGCGCGACGCCACCGCGCGTCGCGACGCCCGCGCCATTCTCGCCAGCGCCCGGCACTTCGGCGCCGCGCCCTTCGCAAAAACCGCGTACGTCCTGCTCAAGGCATGGACCTGGGCCCGCGCGTACCGGAACGCCGGATACGATCACGTGCTGGCCTACTGGGGCAACTATGCCGGCACCTGCGCCTACGTGTTCCATCGCCTCGCCACCCCGCACGTGCCCTTCTCGCTCTGGCTGCACGCGGGAACCGACTTGTATTTCCGGCGCGTGTTCATGCGCGAAAAGCTGCTGTACGCCGACAACATCATCACGTGCTGCGATTTCAACGTGCAGTACATCGCGCGGGAATTCCCCGATCTCGCGCCGGCGCTCACTCCCAGGATCCACGTGAGCCATCACGGCCTCGATCTCTCGACGCTGCACTTTCAGCCCGAGGGACGGCCTTCCGGGCGCGTGCTCGCGGTCGGCCGCTTTCAGAAGAGCAAGGGGTACGAGTACCTGGTGCGCGCGGCGGGCCTCGCGCGCTCGCGCGGCGTCGACCTGGAGATCGAGTTCGTCGGCCAGGGCCCGGAAGAAGACAACCTGCGCGGGCTCGCCGCCGAGCTCGGGCTCGCGGACCGCGTGCGGTTTCGGGGATGGCTGCCGTTCGAGGAAGTGCGGAAGGCGATGAGTGAAGCCACCGTCTTCGCGCATCCCTCCAATGGCCTCGGCGACGGGCTCCCCAATGTCGTGCGCGAAGCGATGGCGGTGGGCACACCGGTGATCGCTTCCGAAGTCGCGGGGATCCCGGATGCGCTGCGCGACGGTTGCGGCGTGCTCGTACCGCCGCGGGATGTGGAAGCCCTGGCCCGCGCGATCACCGACCTGCTGGCCGATCCGGCGCGGCGCTCCGAGATCGCGCGGCGCGCACGGCACCGGGTCGAGCAGCACTACGACATGTGGCGCAACGGGCAACGCCTCGCCGAGCGGCTCCGGTCCACGCGCCGCCAGCCGCAGCACCCCGCGCGCGTGTCTGTGAGCGCCGCGGCCAGCGAAGCACCGCGGCCGTCATACGATCTCATCGCGCTCGACCTCATGCTCGGCGCGACACAGACGGCGGTCTCGTCGCGTGTCCCCCGTCCCGATCCCGATCATCTCGACTGGAGCGCGCTGCGGCGGACCGCGGAGCGTGGCGGCGCGCTGGTGCGCGTCGCGGATGCGCTGCATCAGCCCGGCGAGTTGTTGCCCTCGACCTTCGCGGCGAAGGCGGCAGAGGCCTGCCGCCGCGCGCAACAGACCGTGGAGCTCGTCGCACACCTGAGCGACAGCTGCAAGCAGCTCGGCGAGCCGCATGCATTCCTGCGCACCGCGGAGTGCTATCCGGACCCTCCACGGATCATCGAGCTCCTGCTAGCCGAGACATCTCCCCGCGTGGATCGCGACATCACCCGGGGGCTGGCCGCGACCAGCGCGCACACCGCCCTGCACCATCGCCTGGCCGGCGTGACCACCTACCGGCTGGCCCATGGGATCCGGCTCCTGATCCGGCACGGTCGCCTCGGACGCATGGGCGAGCACGCCCGATTCGCACGACTGCTGCTCGCGCGCGGCCGGCCGAAAGTCATGGGGACGGTCACGCCGCTGGTCCCGTCGCCGATCGACCACGTACTGCTCCTCGCGATGCATCAGCTGTACACGCGGCCGGACTTCCGGCTGTCCGAACTCCACACTGCCATCGACGCGCTGCAACCGCGCCTTACTGATTGGGATGACGTGTTCGCAAACGCACTGTCTACAGCCACACTCACCAGCCTCGCAGCGTACCTGCGGTATCTCGACCGCGTCTACCAGGCCGTTCGGGGAGAGTACCTGATCCCGGCCGGCGTGCTGCGACGCTTCGCGGTGGATCCCGGCGAGCCCGTGGTGGCGCAACCGGCGCCATTGCCACGCACGCCGTCAGCGGGCCGTCTGTACTGGCAGCATCTCCGCGCGACCATCGAATCCGGTCGCTGGCACAGCGTGGCCCGACTGTCGCTCATGCCCTTGATCGGCGCCGTCACGACCGGCACACGTCCGA
>DASTDR010000164.1:0-17508 GCA_035710265.1 Gemmatimonadales bacterium
GCGACCGCCGCGACCGCCGCGACCGCCGCATTTGCCTGTTGACCGCCCCGACCGCCAGAATCTCGGACGGTGAAACCAATACTCTCATTGAGGGCATCCGCCCAGAGATGCACGACGCGGCCGGTTTTGCCTTCGATGTAGATCTCGACCGCATTGCCGCGCGAATCGCGGTAGACCCGTGCGTGGTAGCCTTCGTAAGCGGCGGAATCGTCGAGCCCGCGGGTGGGAAACTCCAGCACCGGCGCGGTTTTCTGCGGGGGTGCAGCTTGAATCATCAGCAGCAAAGCCATCAGCATGGGCCTAGATACTCCGCCCCCGCCGTAGGCTTGACAAGGGCCTGATAGCGCGGCATTTCGAAGGCGATAACCGTCTCACCGTTGTTCAGGCGAATCCTGCCCGCGGAGGTACATCGATGCGTTCGAGTAAACTCGTTGGTCCCATTCTCGCTCTCCTGACCTTCATCGCGCTGCCCCTAGCCGCTCAGGGCACCGGCACCGTTCGAGGACAGGTCGTCGACAGCGTAACCCAACAGGGGTTGCCTGGGGCGACGGTCTCGATCCAAGGCACGTCCCGATCGGCGCAGACGGGGCCGGACGGCAACTACGCAATCACGCTCGTGCCGGCTGGAGCTGTCGTCGTGCGTGTCACGCTCATCGGCTACGCTCCGCAACAGCAACCGGCGACCGTGAGCGACGGCGGAACGGCTGAACTGCGCTTCGCGCTCGCGCCGCAGGCGTCGATTCTCGATCCGGTGGTCGTGACCGGATACGGGTCGCAGCGACGTGAAGCGATCACGGGGTCCGTGGCGACCGTCGAGGGGACGAGCGCGAACAAGGGCGTCGTGGTCAACACCGACCAGATGATCCGCGGGCGCGCCGCCGGCGTCGAAATCGTGCAGAACAACGGTGAGCCGGGTTCCGGCTCCCAGGTGCTGATCCGCGGCGGGAGCTCGATCAGCGCGAGCAACCTGCCGCTGTACGTGATCGACGGCGTGCCGGTCAACAACGTGCCGACCGAGCCGCCCAGCTACGGTGTCGGCGGCTCGCCGCCGCTTCCGCGCAACCCGCTGAACCTCCTGAATCCGGGAGAGATCGAATCGATCACCGTGCTGAAGGACGCGTCGGCGGCGGCGATCTACGGCAGCCGCGCCGCCAACGGCGTGATCCTGATCGAGACCAAGAAAGGCGCCACGGCCTCAGGTGGCTCGACCCTGACGTACGACGGCTATGTGTCGGCCTCGTCCGCCCTGAAAAGGTTGAACACGCTTAGCGCCGGGGAATTCAGCGGGTACGTGAACAGCCAGGTCACCGTATGGCGGGCCGATTCCACGGCATGCGCAGGCCGGCCTACCTGCAACGCCGGCTACGCCGATTCCGCGGCCTCGTTCGGCGGGCTTGCGCCGTCGCACTTGGGGGCGATTGGCACCGCGAACACCGACTGGTCCAAGGAAGTTCTGCGGACCGGCATGGCCACCAACCATGACCTCGCGTTCATCGGCGGCAACGACGTCACGCACTACCGGGCATCCCTGAACTACATGAATCAAGAGGGCGTGACGCTGGTGAGCGGGTTCCAGCGGACCCAGGGCAGCCTGAACGCGGCGACCCGCGCGTTTGACAATCGTCTGGGTCTCGGCGTCAACATTACGAGCAGCCGCACGAGCAACAAGTACATCACTTTTGAGAACCGCGGCGGCTTTGAAGGCGGCGTGTTCCAGAACGTCGCCATCTTCAATCCCACGCAGCCGGTCATGGTGACCGACTCCCTCGGCACGGACTACTACGAGCCGGGTGGCACCTCGGTGCGCAATCCCGTCGCGCTCGCCGAGGAGATCACCGACATCGGGCAAACGAACCGCACAATCGCCAACGCGAACGCCGAGCTGCAGATGGGCAAAGGCTTCACCGGCAAGATCACGGTCGGCGTGGACGGCTCGAGCGGCGGCCGGCAGGTCTATTATCCCATCTCGAACCCGGTCGGTGTCCAGCTCGGTAACGGAAAGGCGCGGCAATACGATCTCGACAATCGCACGCGCACGTTCCAGGGTCTGCTGACCTATCAGGGGCTGGCAGGGGCGTCGACGAATCTCGACATCGTCGGCGGCTACGAGTACACGAATTTCAAGAGCAGTCTCTTCATGGGTGAGGGGACCGGGTTCATCACCGACGCGTTCAAGTACAACAACCTCGGCGCCGCATTGTCGCGCACCGACTCATCCTGGGCCGAGGAATGGAAGCTCGCGTCCTTCTTCACGCGCGCGAACATCGGCCTGAGCGACCGGTTCTTCATCACAGGTATCCTGCGGTATGACGGATCATCCCGCTGGGCCGAAGGCAATCAATGGGGCTGGTTCCCCGGGCTCTCGGCGTCGTGGAATCTGAGTAACGAAGGGTTTGCCTCGAGCCTGCCGTTCTCGCAGCTGAAGCTGCGCGCCGGCTGGGGCCGTGTCGGCAACCCCGGCGTTCCGCCGTACGCGTCTTGGCAGTTGCTGAGCGCCGGGCCTGGCGGCACCTATCCCTGGGGCGATGCGCCGAAAACGGGGGTCACGCTGATCCGCAATCCGAGCCCCGATCTGCGCTGGGAGCAGACGGCTCAGGCCAACGTGGCCGTCGACTTCGCGATGGGCGAACGCGTGGCGGGAACGGTCGAGTACTACGTGAAGAACACCTCGGACCTGTTGCTCGAGGTGCCAGTTCCCCCGCCGGCGGAGCCGTCGACCCGCATCGAGAACACCGGCAAGATGCGCAACAACGGGTTCGAGGTCACGCTCAATACGATCCCGACCTCCAAGCCCAGTCTCCAGTGGCGCTCCGGGCTCGTGTTCGCCACGCAGAGCAACAAGGTGATCAACCTCGGACCGCACCAACAACTGCGCTCGGGCGTCGTGAGCGGCCAGGGACAGTCGGACGTATGGGCGCAGCGGATTCTGCCCGGTCAGCCGCTTGGGACGTTCTTCGGCCCGGTATTCATCGGCTGGGACGGGCAAGGCCGCCAGCTGTTCCAGTGCGCGGCCAACGCCAGCGGGTGCACCTCGAGCCAGGTGGCGGGGTCGGATTTCGCCATCATCGGCAACGCCAACCCCGACTTCACGCTCGGCTGGAACAACCAGCTGCAATTCAGCCGGTTCAACGTCAGCTTCCTGATCCGCGCCGTCGTGGGCAACGACGTGTTCAACAACACGTCGCTCGTGTACTCGACCAAGGGCAACGCGCTTCAGGACAAGAACTTCCTCGACGACGCCTTGAGCGACCCGACCGCCCTGCGCGAGCCGTCGGTATACTCCTCGCGCTGGATCGAGGACGGGTCGTTCGTCCGCCTGCAGAACATCACCGTCGAGTACGACCTTTCGTTCCCGGCGCTGAATCGCTATTCCCGGAGCGCGAAGCTGTACGTCTCGGCGGACAATGTGTTCCTGATCACGGGGTACTCGGGTCTCGATCCTGAGGTGAGCAGCAACAACGAAGCCAATCCCAATGACGTGGGCCTCCAGGCACGCGGCATGGATTATCTTAGCTATCCGCGCCCGCGCATCATTACTGGCGGCCTCCGACTGGTGTTTTAAGGAGCGATGACCATGAAACGAACCTTCGTAGCTTCAGCTCTCGTTGTCGTGCTCGCGCTGGCATGCACCGACCTGTCGGAAAGCCCGCCGAGCGCGATTTCGCCGGACAACTTCTACCGGAATGAGGGCGAGGTGCTCGCGGGCCTCGCGGGCGTGTACGCGCAGCTACGCAGCACGCTCGACGATTACTACAACGTGAGCGAGATCAGCTCGGACGAGATGATCGTCCCGACGCGCGGCCAGGACTGGTACGACGGCGGCACGTGGCTCGATCTGCACGCGCAAACCTTCACGCCCACCAGCCCGGCGACCGGAGCATTCCTGAGCGGCGCGTGGAACGCGGCGTTCATCGGCATCACGCGCGCGAACACATTGCTGGACGCGCTCGAGAACGTCACCGTGTCCAATCAGGCGGTCATCACGTCTGAGACTCAGGTGCTGCGGGCCTTCTACTATTACTTGCTGCTGGATCTGTTCGGCCGGGTGCAAATCTCCACCAGCAGCGAGATCGCGGCGCTGCCCAACCAGTCGCGTGATTCGGTCTTTACGTTCATCGAGTCGGAGCTCCTCGCGGCGCGGACGGCGCTTCCGGTCACGTGGGACGCGGCCAACCACGGTCGCATCACCAAGGGCGTGGTCGATGCGCTCCTCGCCAACATGTACATCAACGCCGGGGTGTTCACCAAGGACGGCGCGGCAGGCGGGATCAGCGCCAATTCGTACAACGCGTGCACCGGGGTCACCGTGGCCGGTGGGCTCAGCGCGTGCCAGGCGGCGCTGAACCGAGCGGACAGCGTGCTATTGTCGAGCGCCGGCTACCAGCTCGCCGACACATTCACGAAGAACTTCCGTGGCGACAATGCGTCGTCGCCGGAGAACATTTTCGTAGTGAAGTTCATCTCCGCCGATGGCCTGGGGCTGAACTTCGTAATGCGGGCGCTGCACTACAACCAGTACAATCCCACCCCGTGGAACGGCTTCGCGGCGCTCCAGCAGACTTACGAGGCATTCGACTCGCTGGACCGCCGGCGCCAGATCTTCCTGATCGGGCCGCAAAGGAACGTGGAAACCGGCGCGTTCGTGAACGACCGCACCGGCAACCCGCTCGTGTTCACGAAGACGATCAACGATATCACCCAGGCAACCGAGGGCGAGGGCGCGCGGATCTACAAGTTCCCGTCCGACCCGTCCCACGTGGCGCAAAACAACGGCAACGACTACCCCTGGTTCCGGCTGGCCGAGATGCACTTCATCAAGGCCGAGGCGTTGCTGAATGGCGCAACGGGAACCGGGACGCCGCTGGCGCTCGTGCGAGCAGTGCGCGCGCGCGCGTTCGCGGTCGACACGATCACCAGCGTCACGCTCCCGGTCATTCTGCGTGAGCGGCTGTTCGAGTTCACGGGCGAAGGCAAGCGCCGGCAGGACCTGATCCGGTTCGGCGGCTACACGGCACCGTGGCAGTTCAAGACCGCGCGACCGGATCACTACGTCCTGATGCCGATTCCGCAGGGTCAGATCGACGCGAATCCGCTGCTGACACAGAATCCCGGCTACTGATTTCTTGCTGAAGGCCCTTCCAGGAGGAGCGCGGCTCGCTGCGCTCCTCCTGCTGCTTCTCGGCACCTCGGCGTGCTCGGAAACCGGCGGCGATGTCGCTGCCCCCGCGGCGGGGACGACGCTGTTTACGCTGCTGCCTTCCGAATACACGGGCGTGCATTTCGCGAATCGACTCAGCGACACGCGCGAGCTGAACGTCTTCACCTACCGCAACTACTACAACGGCGGCGGCGTGGCGATCGGCGATCTCACGGGCGACGGACTGCCCGAGATCGTGCTGACGTCGAATCAGGACGGGCCGAAGCTGTACCTCAACAAGGGAGAGTTCCGGTTCAGGGAAGTCACCGAGGACGCGCGCGTCGTCGAGCGCGACCGCTGGACGACAGGCGTGACGCTCGCCGACGTCAACGGAGACGGCCGGCTTGACATCTACGTCTGTCACGCCGGCCGGAAGCCCGCGTCCACGCGCGCCAACACGCTCTACCTCAACCAGGGTGTCGAGGACGGCGTCCCGGTGTTCCGCGAGATGGCCGCTGCCTACGGGATCGCGGATACCGGCTACTCGACACAGGCCGCGTTCTTTGATTACGACGCGGACGGCGATCTCGATCTGTTCCTGATCCGCAACTCGCCACGCGCGGTCTCGAGCGTGCCGGTTGAGAGCGCGCGCACCAAGCGCGACCCGCTCGGCGGACACGTGTTGTACCGCAACGAGGGCCCACGCTTCGTCGACGTCAGTGAGCCGGCCGGCATTTACGGTCCCGAGATCGGATTTGGCCTGGGGCTCGCGGTCGGGGACGTGAACCGGGACGGCCGGCCCGACGTCTATGTCGCGAATGACTTCTTCGAGCGCGATTACCTCTCTCTGAACCGGGGCGGCGGCCGGTTCGACGAAGTGCTGGAGCGCGCGATGCCGGTGTCGAGCTACTTCTCGATGGGCGTCGACATCGCCGACGTGAACAACGACGGCTGGCCGGACATCTACACCGCCGACATGCTGCCCGATGACGACTACCGCCTCAAGACGACATCGGGCTTCGAGACCTGGGAGCTCCATGCCGCCAAGGCGCGCGAGGGATTTGGCCGCCAGCTGATGCAGAATATGCTCCAGATCAACAACGGCAACGGCACGTTCAGTGAAGCCGGCTACCTCGCGGGCGTGGCCCGAACCGACTGGAGCTGGGCCGCGCTCATCGCCGACTTCGACCTCGACGGCAACAAGGACATCTTCGTCGCGAACGGACTCGCGAAGGACGTCACGTCGCAGGACTACATGGCCTTCCTCGCGAGCGACCGCACCATGCTGGGCGCGACCCGCGGAGAACGCGTCGACTTCGAGAGCCTGATCGACGCGATGACCTCGACCAAACTTCGCAACCACGCGTTCCGCAACACCGGCGATCTGTCGTTCACCGGGATGAGCGCGGAGTGGGGGCTCGACCAGCCAGCCTTCTCGAACGGCGCCGCGTACGGCGATCTGGATGGCGACGGCGCGCTCGATCTCGTCGTGAACAACGTGAACGACGAGGCGTTCGTCTATCGAAACAATGCCCGGGTCCACCAGCCGCAGCACCGGTTTCTCCAGGTCCGGCTTGCCGGTCGGGGCAGCAACCCGTTCGGTGTGGGGGCGCGGGTCACGCTGCGCGCCGGGAACACACAGTTCGAGCAGGAGCTGCTCCCGACCCGCGGGTTCCAATCGAGCGTCGATTACACGTTGACGTTCGGCGTGGGCGCGGTCGATACTCTCGAATCGGTGATCGTGGACTGGCCCAACGGGACATCGACGATCCTGTCTCCGGTCGCGACGAATCAGCTCCTCACGATCCGCCAGGAAAACACCCAGCGCACCCGGGGCGCCCAGGCACGCGATCGGACGGTTTTGCTGCGCGACGTGACGAGCGAAGTCGGTCTCGATTTCATTCATCGCGAGAACGATTTCGTCGATTTCGAGCGCGAGCGCCTCATGCCGCGCATGGTGTCGACCGAGGGGCCGCTCGTGACCGTCGGCGACGTCAACGGCGACGGGCTGGATGATTTCTTCATCGCGGGCGCCAAGGGCCAGGCCAGCGCCTTGTACGTGCAGCGCCCCAACGGCACGTTCTCCTCCACCAGCCAGCAGCTGTTCGCCCAGGATCAGATCGCCGAGGATCTGGGCGCGGCGTTCTTCGATGCCGACGGCAACGGCACGCTCGATCTCTACGTCGCCAGCGGGGGCACGGAATATTCGGCCCAGGCGCCCGCGTTCGAGGATCGGTTGTACCTGGGCAACGGACGCGGCGCGTTCACCAGGGCCACGGGCCTTTTACCGCCGCTCGTCAACAGCAATTCACGCGTGGCCGTCTGGGGTGATCTCGTATTCGTCGCCGGGCGAGCGGTGCCGGGGCGCTACGGCGTCGATCCGAACAGCACGCTGCTCAAACGGGATGGAGAGGGCCGGTTCACGGATGTCACCAGCCAGATCGCGCCGGAGCTGGCCCACATCGGCATGGTGACCGACGCGCTGTGGACCGATGTGGATGGAGACCGTCGCGCCGACCTCGTCGTGGTCGGCGAGTGGATGCCGATCACGGTCTTCCGGAACACCGGCGCCAGGTTTGAGCGGGTGACGACGCGGGGTTTCGAGCGCAGCGCGGGCTGGTGGAACCGGATTGTGGCGGGTGATTTCACGGGCGATGGCCGCGTGGACTTCATCGTCGGGAACGCCGGGCTGAACTTCCGGCTGCACGCGTCGGCCGAGGAGCCGGCCCGCATGTACGTCAAGGATTTCGATCGCAACGGCTTCCCGGAACAGATCCTGACGACCGTCGAAGGCGGGCAGGAGCTGCCCGTCGCGCTGCGGGATGAGCTGACTGCCGTCCTGCCCTTCTTGAAACCACGCTATCCCAAGTATGCCGATTACGCGCGCGAGAGCGCACGGGACATCTTTGCAGGAGCGCTCGACAGCGCCCTGGTCAAGCGCGTCGACACGTTCGCGTCGGTGCTGGCACGCAACAACGGCGACGGCTCGTTCACGCTGGTCCCGCTCCCGCGCGCGGCGCAGCTGGCCCCGGTCTACGGCATCCTGGCGCGAGACGTCGATCACGACGGCAAGCTCGACGTCCTGCTGGCTGGCAACCTGGCGGGGGTCCAGCCCGCCTTCGGGTCGATGATCGCGAGTCAGGGGCTGTTGCTGCGCGGGGACGGCACGGGAGGATTCACGGCGGTCGGCGCAACGGAAAGCGGATTCGTGGTGCCGGGACAGACACGTGACATCCAGCGGCTGCGCACGCGCCGCGGCGACCTGTACATCGTGGCGCGCAACAACGACCGGCCGCTGTTTTTCCGCTAGTTTTTGGTCCGGATGATGATGACCCCGTTGGAGCCGCGCGAGCCGTATTCGGCGGTGGCCGCCGCGTCGCGCAGCACCTCGACCGTCTCGATGTCGTGAATGTTGATCGCCGTCAGGTTGCCCCATGGGTTCGGGCCGAGGGGAATGCCGTTCACGACGAACAGCGGCTCGTCTTCGCCCATCAACGTCGTGGTCCCGCGCATGTGCACCACAGTGTGGCCGTTCGGGGCGCGTGTGATATACAGTCCGGGCACGTGCGCAAGCAGCAGCTGCTCCAGTGACTGACCCGGCGCACGCGCGATATCTTCAGCAGTCAACACGACGCGGGACGTGTCCGGAGGAGGATCACCCGATGGACGCGGCGAGCAGGCAAGGAGCAGGAAGCAGCCGAGCAGAGCAGCGCGCGAAATCGTCATGGACAGACCCCTTCGAGGGAATGCGCTGAGCCGCAAATATACTTCACGCCGTTCGACTTTGGAGTCACTCATGCGAATGCACACGATACTGCTGGCTTTGGCCGTCTGCGCGCAGCCTGTTGGCGCGCAAACGCGCGTCACCTCGCCCGATAATCGCAACGCGGTGCAGGTCGGGATTCATGAAGGCGGGCTCTATTACGTAGTGCAGCGCGACAGCACCACGCTACTCACGCCGTCACGCCTCGGATTCGTCTTCCGCGGCCAGCCGCCGCTGCGCGACTCCCTGAGCATCGTCGATTCGACCCGCAGCACCTTTGACGAGACGTGGACACAGCCCTGGGGCGAAGTACGGCGCGTGCGCAATCACTACAACGAGCTGAAGGTCTCGGTCCGGGAGACCACCGGGCCGAAGCGCCAGTTCACGCTCGCCGTACGCGCGTTCAACGACGGCGTGGCGTTCCGCTACGAGTTCCCCGCCCAGCCTTCCTTGAGTGAGTTCGAAATCATGGACGAGCTGACCGAGTTCGCGTTCGCCGACAATGCGCGCGCCTGGTCGATTCCATCCAACCGCCCGCGGCTCGACCGCTCGGAGCAGCTCTACTCCTCGCAGCCCGTCAGCACGCTCGACAGCGTGCAGACCCCGATCACCATGGAGACCCGCGACGGCAGGACGTTCATGGTGTTGCACGAGGCGAACCTGGTCGATTACGCCCGCATGAACATCAAGGGCCCCCGGATGGAGAATCGCACGTTGCGCGTCGATCTGGCGCCCTACGCCGACGGCGTGAAAGTGCGGGGCCGCGCGCCGTTCACCACCCCGTGGCGCACGCTCCAGATCGCCGACCGCGCGACCGATCTCGCCCCGTCCGTGCTGGGCCTGAACCTCAACCCGCCGAGCGTCATCGCGAACACGGACTGGATCAAGCCGATGAAGTACGTGGGCATCTGGTGGGGAATGCACATCAACACGATGACGTGGAGCTCGGGACCCAAGCACGGCGCCACCACGGCGAATACGAAGCAGTACATCGATTTCGCCGCCAAACACGGCTTTGGCGGCGTCCTGGTGGAAGGCTGGAACGTCGGCTGGGACGGCGACTGGATCCAGAACCGGAACGCGTTCTCCTTCACCCAGCCCTACCCCGACTACGACATCGTCGAGCTCGCGCGCTACGCCAAGTCCAAGGGCGTGCACCTGATCGTGCACAACGAGACGTCGGGCGGTATCCAGAACTACGAGCGCCAGATCGACAGCGCGTTCGCGATGTACGAGCGCCTGGGGCTCGACGCGATCAAGTCCGGCTACGTGACCGACCTGACCAGTGAGGGCCATTCCCACTGGGGCCAGTTCATGGTGAACCACTACCGGCATGTGATCGAGAAGGCCGCGCAGCATCACATCATGATCGACGCCCACGAGCCGATCCACGACACGGGCGAGCGCCGCACCTACCCCAACATGATGTCGCGCGAAGGCGCGCGCGGGCAGGAGTACAACGCGTGGGGCGGCGAGGGCGGCAATCCGCCGGAGCACGAATCGATCCTGTTCTTCACGCGCATGCTCACCGGCCCGATGGATTTCACGCCCGGCATCTTCGACATCTTGCGGACCAAGACCGGTCCGGCGCGCCGCAATGAAGATTCCCGCGTGCGCACCACGCTGGCCAAGCAGCTCGCTCTGTACGTCGTGTTGTACTCCCCGCTGCAGATGGCGTCGGACCTGCCGGAGAATTACGAGGGCGTGCCGGCGTTCCAGTGGATCAAGGACGTCGCGGTCGACTGGGACACGACCCGCGTGATCGACGGCAAAATCGGCGACTACGTGATCGTGGCGCGCAAGCAGAAGGACAGCCCGCAATGGTTCCTGGGCGCGATCACGGACGAAGAAGCGCGCACGTTCGACGTGCCGCTCACATTCCTCGATCCGGGCAAGAGCTACGTGGCCGATATCTACGCCGACGGCGCCGGCGCCGACTGGCTCACGAACCCTACACCCGTGCGGATCACGCATCGGACCGTGACGCGCGCGACACGGCTGCGCATCGCGCTCGCCAAGGGCGGCGGGCAGGCGATCCGCATCCGCCCGGCAAGCGGGAGCAGGGGGGGGGAGCAGGGAGCAGGAAGCGGGAATCGATGAAGCAGATCGCGGAAGTCATCAATCTGGTCCCCGACGACTCGCAACAGCTCTGGTCGGGTGATCTTCCCGACGCCCGGCGCAGGCTCTTGGACGCTGATCCTGCCGGCGTCCTCGCGATCGACGGGTCCTTCGCGCTGGTTGCGCAGGAGGGGGAGCGCGTCGTACTCGCGCGGAGTCT
Source organism: Gemmatimonadales bacterium (assembly GCA_035710265.1). Lineage (GTDB taxonomy): Bacteria > Gemmatimonadota > Gemmatimonadetes > Gemmatimonadales > GWC2-71-9 > 20CM-2-65-7. The sequence goes on from DASTDR010000164.1 coordinate 11,179, forward strand.
CGAGCGGCCGCTGCGATATTTCCTCGCGAAAGCCGTGGATGGGCCGGTGCTGATCGTCGCCGAGCGCATCGATCAGATCGCGGCCGAGCTCGCCCGGCGGGGCTGGTCGGATCAGTTTCATCCGTCGTACACCCGCATGGCGCCCGCGCATCACGTCACGACGTTGCGGCTGATCGGGTGCCCAGATCCAAATCCGCAGTACCGGCGGTTCTTCGATCCGGCGCGCGCGTCATTGCCCGCGGATCTTGACGTCATTGGACGACGGTACGTCGGGACGTTGTACGAAGAATTGCGGCGCTGGCTCAGGGCTCAGGACCGGAAGTCGCCGATCGGCGTGCCCTTCTCCGGCGGCATCGACAGCGGCTCGGTGCTGCTGTGCCTGAACGCGCTCCTATTAGAAGAAGAAGGCCAGTCGCCGGCGCGCCTGAAAGCGTTCACACTCTCAGTCGATGGCAACGGCGCAGACGCCCGCCAGGCCGGGGAGTTCCTGCGCCGGACCAATCTGGAGATGCTGGGCGAGACGATCGAAGTGCCGTCGGCGGCGCTCGATCCGCTCGCCGCGGTGGCGGTCATCGAAGACTACAAACCGCTCGACGTCGAATGCGCCGCCGTGAACCTGGCGCTGCTCGACGCCATTCGGCGCCGCTATCCGGATTGGCGCCTGCTGGTGGACGGAGACGGCGGCGACGAGAACCTGAAAGACTACCCCATCGAAGCGAACAGCGAGCTGACCATCCGCAGCGTGGTGAACAACCGCATGTTGTACCAGGAAGGCTGGGGCGTCGACTCGGTCAAGCACTCGCTGACGTACTCGGGTGGCTACAGCCGCGGCTGCGTGCGCGGCTATGCCTGCGCGCGCCGCTACGGCTTCACGTCCTTCAGTCCCTACACGCGCCCCGCGGTCATCGCCGTGGCTGAGGCGATTCCGTTTGCAGCGCTGACGCGAGGGTCTCACGAGCGGCTGTATGCGCTCAAAGGCGAGATCGTGAGCCGCGGTGTGCGTGCACTCCTCGGCGTCGATATGCCGGTCTACACGAAGCGCCGCTTCCAGGATGGGTCCGCCGCTCGCGATACGTTCGCGCGCGTGTTCGCGCAGAGCGAGGCGCACTATCGCCGCCACTTCCACACGCTCCACGCCTGACGCGGCGATCCGCGCGCTGCGCCCGCCCAAGCCGCACGTCGATCCGTGGCGGCCGCACGGCGTGGTCCTCGAGGTTGAACGCACCGCGGTAGGACTCGAACGCGCGCTGACGGTGTTCCTCGCGGGCGCCGAGTGTCCCTTCACCTGTTCATTCTGCGATTTGTGGCGCCATACCCTGGACGGCCCCACACCGGCCGGCGCGCTGCCGCGCCAGCTCGCGCGCGCGCTCGCGTCGATCGATCGCCCCGCCCCGTTCCCGGAACGGTTGAAGCTCTACAACGCGAGCAACTTCTTCGATCGCCGCGCCGTGCCGCAGGAGGATCTGCCGCGCCTGGCCGCGCTCGCTACGCCGTTCCGGAGCATCACGGTCGAGTCCCACGCCGGCATGGTCGGCCTCCTGACGATCGAGTTCTCGGCAATGCTCCAGGGCAGGCTGGAGGTGGCGATCGGGCTCGAGACGATTCATCCGGCCGCCGCGGCGGCGCTCAACAAGAGGCTCGACCTTCCTCTGTTCGATCGCGCCGCTGAGTTCCTGCGATCGCACGATATCGACCTGCGCGTGTTCGTGTTGCTCGGCGTGCCGCACATCGCGCCGGCGGAGACGATCGACTGGACCGTGCGATCGGTGGAGTACGCGGCGGCGCGCGGCGCGCAACGGGTCTCGATCATTCCGGTGCGCGGCGGCAATGGGGAAATGGAGCGACTGCAGTCACGGGGCGAGTTCGTCCCGCCCACGCTGGCTCAGTTGGAGCGCGCGCTCGACCAATGCTCGTCTATCAACTCATGCGTCGTTACGGCAGATCTCTGGGATGTCGACCGCCTGGTGGCTTGTGAGGCATGCCGCGAGCAACGCCTCTCCCGGCTCCGAATAATGAACATCAGCCCTAATCCCCAATCCCTGATCCCTAATCCCTGTCCTCAGTGCGAATAGCAGTCGTCGGCAGTGGCTTCGCGGGCTCGCTGCTCGCGCGTGTGCTCCGCGTCCAGGGACACGACGTGGTGCTGCTCGAGCGCGGCACGCATCCCCGCTTTGCGATCGGCGAGTCGAGCACGCCGCTCGCCAATCTCACGCTCGAGCGCCTGGCGCGCCGCTATAGCCTGGATGATTGCTACGATCTCGCGGCGCATGGGCGCTGGACCGTGCGCTTCCCCGAAATCCGCCGCGGTTTGAAGCGTGGGTTCACATTCTATCGCCACCACACGGGCCGGCAGTTCGCGGGGGACGGCCGGCGCACGGAGCGGCTGCTCGTGGCGGCGAGCCCCAACGATCACATCGCCGATACGCACTGGCTTCGGTCTGACGTGGATCATCATTTCGTGCGCGCCGCGGCCCAAGCCGGTGTGGAATACCGTGATAGAACCGAAGTGACCGACGACCTGCTGAAAACGCTGCGCCCCGATTTTCTCATCGATGCATCAGGACCCGGCGGATTCATGGCGCGACGGCTGCGGATCCCTTCGGGCTTGCACCGCACGTTCACGAACTCCGGCCTCTTGTTCAGCCACTTCGCTGACGTTCGGCTGTTCGGAGACGTAGTGCACGGACTTCCGAGGGGTCCCTACCCCGACGACTGGGCCGCGGTGCACCACATCATCGACCAAGGCTGGATGTACTCGCTGCGATTCGATCATGGCGTCACCAGCGCGGGCTTCGTGCTGAAGCACCGGCTGTCCGGGACGCCCGAGCAGATGTGGGATCAGCTGCTGCGGCGCTATCCCACCATTGGAGATCTGTTTTGCCGGGCCACGCCGCTCATGCCGCTCACGTACAAGCACCGGATTCAGCATCGCTTGACGCGCGCCACCGGCGACAACTGGGCGCTGTTGCCGCACGCCTACGCCTTTGTGGATCCGCTGTTTTCAACCGGCATTTCATGGAGCCTGCGAGCGATCGAGCGGCTGGCGCTGTGCTTCGAGCGCGGCGCTCCGACCGCGGCTGATCTCAAGCGCTACGAGGCCATGCTCTCGGCAGAGGCCGATCAGATCGACGTGCTCGTCGCGGGTGCGTACGAGGCGATGGCGCATTTCGATGTCTTCGCGGCGCAGGCGATGATCTACTTTGCCGCCGTCTCGTTCGCCGAAGCGCGGCAGCGGCTGGCGCATCAGGACGCAGAGACCGCGGCGTGGTCCGGCTTCCTCGGCGTCGGCGACCCGCAGCTCGGGCCGCTGCCACGCGCGAGCTTCCGGCGGTTGGGCCGGATGCGGACCCGTGAAGATCGGCGGCTGTTCGTGCAATGGGTGCGCCGGTCGATTGCGCCGCGCAATGTGTGCGGATTCGCAAATCCCGAGTACTCGAACCTCTATCCCGTGGATTTGGGCGAGCTGGTGCGGCGTCACAGCGTCCTCGGGATGAGCCGCGACGCGTTGCTCAACGCTCTTCCCGCCCTGCGAGCATGATGATTTCCTGCAACTGAATTCCTGATTTCTTTAGGATCAGCCGGGATAGCTTTGCGTTCGATGAGCGATCCCGCCGACGTTCGCCCCAAGACATCGGAATGGCAGCACCGGTTGCTGGTTGCCGTCACCGCGCTCCTCGCATTCGAGACGCTCACCGGCCTGTCGATCTGGCTGCTGCCGTTCAGCATTCTCAATCAAGTATCCGTGGCACTGCATACCGCGATCGGGCTGATCTGCATCGTGCCCTACGTCTGGTATCAGCTGCGGCACTGGCTTCTGTACCGCGAGCGCCAGCTCACCCACGTCAAGCTCACGGGCTATTTCGCGCTGGTGGCCGCGATCGCCGTCTGCGTCTCGGGCCTGGTGCTTTCCTATCAGGCCCTGTTCACCCCGCGGATCAGCTACGGCTGGGATCTGGTCCACATCATCGCGACGTTCGCATTCCTCGCGTCCGTGCTGCCGCACATTCTCAGTCTCGTTGTCTATGCACGGCGCGGGCATGCGGAAGGCGCGCAGGAGCTGCGGCGTGTTCAACGGGAGTTCGGCCGGCGCACGCTGTATGCGACGATCGCCCTGGGTGTCGGCGTGGCCGCGCTCACCATCGCGTATCGCCCCGTGCCGCTCGACAATCGGCTTCCCGCCGACTACAGCTACGTGTACGGGCCGGATCGTCCGTTCGCGCCCAGCCTGGCCCGGACCAATACCGCCCAGGCCTTCGATGCGCGCTCGATGGGCGGCTCGAAGACCTGCGGCGAGTCGGGCTGCCATCAGCAGATCTATGAAGAATGGTCCGTCAGCGCGCACCGCTACGCGGCGATGGACCTTGGCTTTCGCGCGATTCAATCGTCCATGGGCCAGCAGAACGGTCCCGAGTCCACCCGCTACTGCGCCGGGTGCCATGATCCGATTTCGCTGTTCTCCGGAACCAAGAATCTGTACCGCGACGAGCTGACCAATCCGATCGGCCTCGATGAAGGCGTCTCGTGCATCACCTGCCACGCGATTCGCGAGACCGACGTCAAAGGCAACGCCAGCTACGTGATCGCGCAGCCGGCACGCTACATGTTCGACCTGAAGGACGGCAACGCCGCCCGGCAGCTGCGCAACTTCCTGATTCGCGCCTACCCGCGCCAGCACGTGCGCTCGCTCCAGCATGGCCTGTTCAAGAGCCCGGAGTTCTGCGCCGCCTGTCACAAGCAGTTCATCGACAAGGAGATCAATCAGGTCGGCTGGGTGCAGCTGCAGAACCAGTACGACAACTGGCGCAAGAGCCGCTGGAACGACTCGACCAGCGCGGAGCGGACGATCGAGTGCCGCGAATGTCACATGCTGCTCGAGCCGTCCCGCGATCCGGCCCGCGGCGACGCCCGCGACTACAATCGCTCGCCCGACGACGGGAAGCACCGCAGCCATCGCTTCCTCGCGGCGAACCAGTTCATGCCGCTCGCGCTCAAGCTGGACGGCGCCGCCGAGCACGCAGCGCTCACCGAGCGCTGGCTGCAAGGCCGGATCGAGGTGCCGGAAATCGCCCACAAATGGCGCCCCGGGCCCGCGGTGCCGATCGATCTCGTGGTCCCGACCACCGCCCGGCCGGGCGAGCCGGTGAGCCTCCAGGTCCTCATCACCAACAACAAGGTGGGGCACGACTTCCCCACGGGACCGCTCGACATCATCCAGTCGTGGGTGGAAGTGACGGTCAAGGATCAGAGCGGCAATGTGGTGTTCGAGACGGGCCAGCGCGACGACGAGCATTTCATCAAGCCGGGCTCGTTCATCTTCAAGGCCGAGCCGGTGGATCAGTACGGCAAGCTCATCGACCGCCATAACCTCTGGGAAATGGTGGGTGTGCGCTATCGCCGCTCGCTGTTTCCCGGCCAGTCCGACCGCGCCGAGTTCAGCTTCAACTGCCCCAGCAGCGTCACCCGGCTCGAGGTGTCCACGCGCCTGATGTACCGCAAGATCGACCAGTTCCTCCTGAACTTCCTGTTCGGCGAGAAATCGGGGATCACCTCACCCGTAACGGTCGTTTCACAGGACAGCGCGAGCATCGACGTCGGTGAGCGATAGCCCTCCTCGAACCCGCCGCCAGCGGCGGCTGAAGCTCGCAGCGATGTTGGCGGTAGGATTCACTGGCCTTGCGGTCGCGGTCACTGTGTTCGCGCTGAAGCCGCAGGCCGCCTACCGCCCGGGACAGCCGGTTGAAGGCCTTACCTCGGAGTTGTCGCGCCGCCTCCCATCTGAATACAGGCCGGTGACGTTCGTGGATGTCAGCCGCGAGGCCGGGATTGCATTCCGGCATTTTTGGCGCGAGCGGACATCGCAAATCCCCGAAGACATGGGCTCCGGCGCCGCCTGGGGCGATTACGACAATGACGGCTGGCCCGACCTCTTTCTGGTGAATGTCGCGGGCCCGCTCACCCTGAGTGCCGATTCGCTCCAGCACTCGCCGGCAGCGTGCGCGCTCTACCGCAACAACCACGACGGGACGTTCACCGACGTGAGCGCGCAGGCGGGCGTAGACCTGCGTATCTGGGGCATGGGCGCGGAGTGGGGCGATTACGACAACGACGGGCGGCTCGACCTCGCCATCTCCGCCTACGGCCGCAACGTCCTGTTCCACAACAACGGCGACGGCACGTTCACGAACGTGTCGCAGCGATCCGGCGTCGGAGCGAAGCCCGGGTTCTGGTCCGGTGTAGGGTGGGGGGATTACGACCGCGACGGGTTCCTCGATCTGTACGTCACCGGCTACGTCCAATACGCGCCGCCGTCGTCCGAGAGCGCCACCGAGG
>DASTDR010000165.1:0-5313 GCA_035710265.1 Gemmatimonadales bacterium
AGGAGTTTCCGCTGGGTGACGGCACCGCGGATACGGAGGGGATCGTCATGTGTCCGTATTGCGGCGAGCCGAATGAGATCGGTCTCGATGCGGGGGGCGGGTCGCAACAGGATTACGTCGAAGATTGCCAGGTGTGCTGCCGGCCCTGGCGCGTGAGCGTATCGTACGACGAGGAAGGCAACGCCGAAATCTCAGCCCAGCCGCTCGACGAATGAATTCCTCCGAGCTACTCCAGAAGACAGAGCAAAAAATGTAGCTCCGTATCGACACCGTGTGTCGGGCGGCCACTGTATCTTTCGTTCGTGACGAAATCCGTGCTCGTAGTCGATGACGATCCAGACACCCGCGCCGTGCTGAGTGAGTTTCTCGGCGCGCACGGGTTTGTGGTTCATGCGGCCCGCGACGGGCGCCACGCGCTTCAAGTACTTGGCCATATCGGGCTGCCCGACCTCATCCTGCTCGATTATCTGATGCCCGTGATGAACGGGAGTCATTTCCTCGCGCGCAAGCGCCGCAATCCGCGGCTGCGGCCGATCCCGGTGGTGCTGCTGTCGGCATGGACGCGGGCCTGGTCGGCGAGGGGGCGCGATGCCGTCGAGGTGCTTTCCAAGCCGGTGGATCCGCAGCGGCTGCTGGCGCTGGTGAAACGCATTTGCGAAGGACAGGCACCGGTCTCGAGTCCCGCCCGCGCAACCGACCGCATTCGTGCCCGGACGGGTATCGCCGCATCGGTTTGAAACGGCGGCGGTGAGGCCCCCGTAGGGCGCGCATGCCGCGACTCGCTTTGACGTTGCTGCTCATCCCCACAATCCTGCTGGCCCAAGAAGACTCGACGCCACGTCCCCGACATCGAGCAGGGCATTGGCACATTGCTTTGGCCTATCGCGACAACGGAATCACGATCGGCAATGCGGCGCGCACCAACGGCATCCGCATCAATGCGATCGATGACGATCTCGATCTGGTGAATGGCGTGAACCTGACGCTGTGGAGACCGCGCGAACCGTTGTCGGGCACGGTCAATGGACTGGCCGTGGGTCTCGGGCCAGGCGCGCAGCACTTCAATGGCATCGCCGTGGGGCTCGCGGCCGTCGTCGCCGAGCGGCGGGCGCGTTGGATCACCGTCGGCGGGTTGGCCGCAGTGTCGAACGACAAGCTCGAGGGTCTGAGTGTCTCGGGCCTGGGAACCGTGGCGAACGGCGACATCGCCGGCATCGCGCTGGCGGGGCTGGGCACGGTCGCGAACCGGGACGCGCGCGGTCTCATCGTCGCCGGGCTGGGAACCGTTGCCAATCGCGATCTCTCTGGAATCGCGATCGCGGGACTGGGCACGGTGGCCAACAGGAATCTGACCGGCATCGGCGTGAGCGGGCTGGGGACCGTCGCGAACGGCAGTCTCGGTGGCTTCTCGTTCGGCGGCCTGGCAACCGTCGCGAACCGCAATCTCACAGGGATTGGGATCGGCGGTCTTGCGACGGTCGCGAATGGGAACACGACCGGCCTGAGCGTCGGCGGCCTCGCCTCCGTCACCAATGGCACGCTCAAGGGCGTCGGGCTCGGCGGCTTGGCCGTGGTGGCGAACGAACAGTTGCGGGGAATCGGAATTGCGGGCTACACCGTGGACAGCCGGTCTATTCGTGGCTGGACCACGGCGTTGTACGTCAAGACACGCGAACTGCACGGCGTGTCAGTCGGCGCCTACAACCGCGTGCGAGGGCCACAGCGCGGGCTCAGCATCGGCATCTACAATTCGGCCCGCGTCCTCAATGGCCTGCAGCTCGGCGTTCTGAATCGCGCACAAAACAACCGCGGCATCTGGCGGATCTTACCGCTGGTCAATGCCCATTTTTGAAGTGACGTCCCTCTCATCCCTTCGAGTTAGGTCGTTGGATTGTTAACCGCATCGGATGGACGTTGCTAGTGTAGTGTGATCAGGCAAACCAAACCTATGCGTTCCATTATGGTGATCGACGACGACGCGGATGCGCGGCGCACACTTCGCGAGTTTCTCACACGCGAAGGGTTCACGGTGCAGACTGCGCGCGACGGCCAGCATGCGCTCAATGTGCTCGAGCGCATTCAGGCGCCGGACCTCATTCTGCTGGACTACAAGATGCCGGTGATGGACGGCAAACAGTTTCTTGCCGTCATGCGGCGTACACCGGCGCTGCAGTCGATCCCCGTGGTGATTCTGTCCGCGGCCACACGCGAATGGTCCGGCGCGAATCTCGAAGTCGTCGACATCCTCACCAAGCCGGTCGATCTCGATCTGTTGCTCAACACCGTGGGCCGCATCTTCGCGGAGTCATAACGCCGCTTCGAAGCGCCGCCCGACTTCCGCCCAATTCACGACGTTCCACCACGCGCTGACGTAATCGGCGCGCCGGTTTTGATACTTCAGGTAGTAAGCGTGCTCCCAGACATCCACGCCCAGGATCGGCGTCCTGCCTTCCATCAAAGGGCTGTCCTGATTGGGGCGGCCGGCGATCTCGAGCTTGCCCGACGCGACCGTGAGCCAGCCCCAGCCGCTTCCAAATTGGGTGACGGCGGCATTCTGCAGCTGCTCCTTGAGCTTCCCGAAGTCACCGAACGTCCGTTTGATCGCATCGGCCAGCCGGCCCGTGGGCTCGCCGCCCCCGCCGTCTTGCGGCGGTGCCATGCTCGTCCAGAACAGCGAGTGATTATGGTGCCCGCCGCCGTTGTTGCGGACCGCGGCCCGGATGTCATCGGGAATCGTGGTGATGTTGCGGAGCAGATGTTCGAGGTCTTGGTTGCCGAGCTCCGGATGCTTGGCTAATGCCGCGTTGAGGTTCGTGATGTAGGTCTGATGGTGCTTCCCGTGATGGATCTGCATGGTTTGTGCGTCGATGTGGGGCTCGAGCGCCGCGAAGTCGTAAGGCAGCTGGGGGAGGGCGTGGGTGCTCTCGCCGGCTGCTCGGCTCGTGCCTTGTTCGCGAACTTGTGCCATGATCGTGTCTTCCAGTGAAAGGTGTCTCTCAAACCCCGCATTGCGCGGCGCGGTTCCTCCCCTATTTTGCTCCGCGAAACGTGCTGTCCTCTCCCACCTCCGGAGGCGCTCGTGGCGGAGTTCGGGCTTCGCTGGCTGCATTTCCTCGCCGGCATTACGTGGATCGGTCTCCTGTATTACTTCAATTTCGTGCAGGGTCCGTTCATGGCGGAAGCGGATCCCGCCACCAAGAGCGCCGCGACGCAGAAGCTGGTACCGCGCGCGCTGGCCTGGTTTCGCTGGTCGGCGCTGGTCACGTTCCTCACCGGAGCGGCAATCATCGGCGATCGGCTCGGTCGGGCGACGGACGGAAGCGCGGCGTGGCAGTCCAGCTGGGCTGTGACGATTCTGACCGGCGCCCTGTTCGGGACGGTCATGTTGATCAACGTGTGGGGCGTCATCTGGCGCAACCAAAAAGTCGTGATCGCGTCCGCGAAAGCGGCGGCGTCGGGGGGGCAGGCCAATGCGGCCGCGCCGGCCGCCGCTCGCCGGGCATTCCTTGCCTCCCGCACGAATGTCGTGTTCTCGATTCCGATGCTCTTCTACATGGGCGCCGCGACGCACTTGACGCTGCCGGCGACCGGGAACCACGGTGCGTACTGGGCGAGCCTGATCGTGCTGGTCGCGCTTGTCGAGATCAACGCGCTCACCGCGACCACTGGTCCGACGACGAAGCCGATCGAGAAGATCCCGGGTGTGATCGTGACGGGCTTCGTCGTGTGGGGCCTCTCATACGCGCTCGCCCGGGCGTTTCTAGCGCCCTGACGGCGTAGCTCGATGGCGTCGGTCGCGATCCGCCGGCTCAGCAAAGTGTTCGACGGCGGCGTGCAAGCTCTGCATCACCTGGATCTCGACGTGCCGGATGGCGAGTTGCTCGTCCTGCTCGGCCCGTCGGGCTCGGGTAAATCCACGGTCCTGCGGTGCATCGCCGGTCTGGAGGAACCCACGACCGGCGACGTGGTCATCGGCGAGCGCAACGTCACGCAACTGCCGCCGGCCGAGCGGGACGTGGCGATGGTGTTTCAGACCCCGGCCTTGTATCCCCATCTCACCGTTCGCGAAAACATTGCGTTCCCGCTCGAACTCCGGGGGGTCACGCGCGCGCAGATCGCGCGTCGCGTCACGGAGGCGGCTCAGCGCCTGGGAATTCAGGCCGTGCTCGACCGCGCGCCGGATCAGCTCTCCGAGGGCGAGCGCCAGCGCGCGGCGCTCGCGCGCGCGATCGTGCGCGGGCCGCAGGCCTTCCTGCTCGACGAGCCGCTATCGCGTCTCGACGCCAAGCTGCGCATCGAGCTGCGCGGCGAGCTGCTGGCGCTGCATCGCGCACTGGCCGCGACCATGATCTACGTGACGCACGATCAAACCGAAGCAATGACGATGGGCCAGCGCATCGGGGTCCTGCATGAAGGCCGCTTGCGCCAGGTCGGAACGCCGGCGGAGGTCTATCAAACACCGGCGGATGTGTACGTGGCGCGGTTCATCGGGACGCCCGGGATGAACGTCCTGCCGGGTCGGGCGAGAGCGGGCGAGGGTGGGGAAGGGCGGGTCGTCGAAGCGGGGAGCCTCACGATTCCGCTGGAGCTGTCGACCTACGACGGCGAGCTACAGTTGGGCGTGCGGCCGGAGTTCGTCGGGCTGTGCGCGGTCGACAAAGGTGTGGGGAACGCGGACGTCCTGGTCGTCGAGCCGCTCGGCAGCGAGACCTTGGTGCACCTCAACGCGGGCGGGCATCCGCTCGTCGCGCGCCTCGCGGGGTTCGCCGACGTCCGAGTCGGGACGCGCGTGGGTGTGAAGGTAGATCGCCGCAAGCTGTATTTGTTCGACGCGGCCGGAGCGCCCGTCGGGTGAGTAGCCGCGGCTGGGCCGCGGGCGTCACCGCGGTGGCGGCGCTGGCTGCCGCGCTGTCGCTGCTGGTCGTACAGGCCTCGCAGCGGCACTACGAACGCGCGTTCGCGTTGCGGATGGCGCGAACCACGGCCGCATACGTCGCGGCAGTGACGCCGCCACCATCGCCGCCACCGCCCCGAGGATCAGAAACACGCCCTCGATCAGGCGGTAGTTGTCCTGCTCCATCGTGATCTGCAGCGAGCGCCGGGCCGAACCAAGCCAGTCGAGCAGGCGCTCCTCCATGATGTGCAACGCATACGCCGCGACAGCGAGCCACGCGAGGTCGGTGCGCGACATGTCTCCATCTCCTTGTTGCTCCCGAAACCGGTGAGTCGCCGAAAATACCATGCGGCCGAAATCGGGCCTAGCGTGCGGCCTCGGCCTCGCGCTCGATCCGCTCCATGTCGTCGTCGGAGAGG
>DASTDR010000166.1:0-2246 GCA_035710265.1 Gemmatimonadales bacterium
ACGAACACCTCACGCCTGCCGCGTGTCGAGTCATGCGATTCGACTTTCATCCAACGCCTGAGGGTTGGCGGGTTTCCGAGGTCAACAGCGACGTACCCGGTGGGTTTGCGGAGGCCTCGGCATTTCCGGCGCTCATCGCCGAGCACGTCAGCGCCGCTTCACCGGCGGGAGATCCAGGCGCCCAGTATGCCAACCTGTTGGCGGGCGTGGCCGCTGAGCAAGGTGGTGCGATCGCTCTCATCGCCGCTCCGGGATACATGGAGGATCAACAGGTGATCCAAGGCCTGGCGCGACGACTGAGAGAGCGGGATGTTCCGACGAGCTTGACGGGACCGCAGAGCCTGGAATGGCGCGGCCGTCGGGCGTTTCTCAAGCACGAGCCCGGCGGCGCTCGCGGTGGAACCCCACTGGCGGCGATCGTCCGCTTCTATCAGGGCGAGTGGCTCGCGGGACTGCGGCGATCGGTCTCGCGGCGTCACTTGTTCGTCGGCGGCGAAACACCGGTGGCCAACCCCGGTTGCGCGATCCTGAGCGAGTCCAAGCGGCTCCCGTTGGTATGGGACGAACTGGCCGTTGCGTGTCCAACCTGGAAGCGCTTCCTGCCTGACACCCGCGACTCCCGGGACGTGCCGTGGATGAGCGACGATGGCTGGTTGCTCAAGACGGCGTTCTGTAACACCGGAGATTCGGTCACGGTGCGTGAGCTGTTGCCCGATCGCATCTGGTGGAGACGACGGCTCGATATCTGGTCGCATCCGCGTCACTGGATCGCCCAGCGCAGGTTCAGCACGACCACGGTCGACACGCCGGTGGGAGCGATGTTTCCCTGCCTCGGCATTTACACGATCGATGGCAAGGCGTGTGGCATCTACGGGCGCCTGTCGTCCACACCAGTGGTCGACTACTCGGCCATGGACGTTGCGGTGCTCGTCGAACGCACGCACGAGGAGAGCCAGCCATGACACGCGGTGAGATATTCGAGGTGTGGGCGCCCGCGGGCGCCCTCTGGTCGGCATGGGCAAAGCCGGTGTTGTTTGCGCACCTCGGTCCTCGGCCCGTCCTTCCACAGTCGCCGGAGATCCACATCGACTGGGCGCACCGAGCTGATGGTGCATCCGCCGTGGTCGTGGATCTTCCTGGTGCATCGGGTGTTGCCGTCGGACTGCACCTGGCACAGCTCGGTTATCGCCCTGTCCCCCTCTACAACGCGTGTCCCTCGCCGGACACGGCCGCGGGGCCTGGCCAGACGATCGTCGATGTGGAGCCGATCATGGCGGAACTGTTCGGCGGGACCGAGCGACTCTCGCGGCTCACGCTGCCACCTACCGCGCCTCCCGCGTTTCTGCTCGACGATCGCCGACGGTACGGCAACACGATTACGCCGGCGCCGGGTGTTTTCGACAACCGTTCCGTCAGCCTCCCGACGGATTTTCCGTCAGCCAGCCGGTTGCTGGCTCACGGCATCCGGCGTGTCGTGCTCGTCCAGGAGCGTTCCACGTACCCCCAGGAGGATCTCTCCCACACGCTCGTCCGGTGGCAGGAGGCAGGGATAGAGGTCCTGGCCGTCAATCTCAGCGCGCCGGGTCCTCCCAGGTCCATCGTTGTTCAAAAGCCGACCATGTATCGGCGAATCTGGCAGCGCGTCCTCGCCACGATGGGCCTGCGTCGCAACCCGCTCGGCGGATTCGGCGGTCTGCTGCCGGTGCCATCGACGGGCTGAGTCGAAGCCCCATGTGAGGGTATTCAGCCTCGAGGTGATTACGACGCCGTGGAACCCGCACGGCGCGAGTATGGGTCCGGCTGAAGCCGGACACGCACTTCAAGTTCAAACTTGAAAGTAGAAAGTGAAAAGTAAGTTCAAAGTGCGTACGTAGTTTGACAGGTGCGGTCTTATGTTTCATAGTCTATGAACTTAATTCATAACTTATGAAACATGAAACCGGCGGCGGCTCTCGTCGACGGACCCGAGGCGCGATCCTCGAGGCGATGGCAGACGTCATCACGGAGACGAATGGAATCGGGTTTTCCGTTCAGGCAGTGGCCGACCGGGCGGGAGTGACTCACCGCACCATCTACAACTACTTCCCGACGCGCGAGGCCCTGTGCGAAGCATTCTCGGACTATGTGGACGAGTTGCTCGCATCCGCCGGCGGGTTGAGTGAACCGCCCGCCTTTTCCATCGCCTCCCTGCCGGCCTTGGTGGAAGACCTCTATCGCGTGCTGGAGCTGCGCGAGCGGTACGTGCG
>DASTDR010000167.1:0-2407 GCA_035710265.1 Gemmatimonadales bacterium
CATTGTAGCGTCCGGCCTTTTGGTACAGCGTCCCCAGGAAGTGGATGAACGACGGCGTCGGTTCGACGCCCGGAGTGCGTAGCACTTCCTCGCACGCGGCAATCGCGGAGGCGGGGACGTTGCGCTTTTCGTAGACCTGCGCCACCAAGATCCCGTTGCGCGGGTCGGTCGGATTCAGGTGCAACGCGGTGAGGGCTTCCTTTTCCGCGGCCTGCAGGTCGTTACGTCCCATCGCGAGCAGCGCCAGGCCGCGGTGGTAGAGGTCTTCGCCCTGACCGATTCCGCGCCGGGAGGCACCCCAGTCGAGGAAGGACTTGGCCTTGTCCCATTTCTTGTTGCGGATCTCGATGCGCGCCTGGCCGTAGATCGCCGGCCAGTAGCCCGAGTTCTGCTTGTAGGCCTTGTTGATGTGCTCGATGCCCTCGTCCCAGCGCTCGTCGTCGATCAGCACGATGCCGAGTCCCGCGTGCGCCTCGGGGAAGCTCTTGTTGCCCTCGCTGGCGTCGATACCCAGCGCCTCGCGATACAACGCCTCCGCCGCATCGAAGCGGCCGGTGCGGACCATGACCTCGGCCAGCCCGAACTTGGCCTTCGCGAGCTGGTAGCTGTTCGCCACCGCCTCTTCGAACGCCGTCTTGGCCGCGCCGAGCTCGTTCTTCTCGAGCGCCTTGGTGCCGATGCGGATCGGGTCGGTTTCGTAGCTGTACTGCTTTTGCGCCCAACTCGGCGCGGTAATCGAACACTGAACGACTACCGCGACCAGGGCGAATTTCCAAGACGCTGACATCGGGCCTCCTTGACCGGTTTGCTAGTTCGACTTCCTGCCCAACGGGTGCCGCGTGAGATAAATTTGGCGAATCGACTGCCGAGCGGGCAAGTACCCCGCGCGCTCGACGTGTCGCTGGCCGCGATCGCTGGTCAGGTGGGTCACGAACATCGAGCCTCGAATGCTGCCGTTGGCGAGGCATGCGACGTATAGATAATGATACAACGGATACTCCCCGTAGCCGATCTGTTCGTAGCCCGGTTCGACCGGCACCAGGCCGGTATCGGGCAGGACGGGAACGGCTCGCACCGCGCGCCCGTCGGCGAATTGGGGGAGGCTGTCGGGCATGCTGAGCGTGCTGGCGATTCCCAGCCCGCGGGGGTCGGCCAGGACGGCCTCGATCACGGCGGCCTCGTCCTTGAGGAACGTGACGCGCTCGTAGGCCGGCATTGCGTTGGCCGGGTGGCGTGCCGATTCGTCGTAAACGCCCAGGCCGACACGAAACGCGTCCCACAACCCCTGGTTCGGGTCGGGCACGTACATGCGGTCGAAACGCGGGTCCGCTTCGTCGCGGGCCAGTCGCCGCAAGTCCTCCATCGTGAACGACTCGACGCCGGAAAACCCGTTGGCGAGAATGGCGACACCGCCGAGTGCGATCGGGAAACACAGCACCGTGTCGTCCACCGCCGAGCGGACGAGGGCGCGCTCCTCTGCGGTTGGAAGCCGGTAGAGGAGCCCGACCTGCGCGCGCCGATTCGCGAGCGCTTCGAGCGCGCGGACCGTGCCGCCGTCCTCCGGGATGACGTGGAATTTCGGGTACAGGTCCTGGTACTTCTTGATGATTTGCGGCATCAGGTCGGGCGCGAGCTCGAGTCCCGCCAAGGTTATCGTGGTGACCGTGTCGCTTTCGGTGGAGAAGCGCAGGCCCGTCCCGGGTCGTTCCAACTGCCCCCGAATCAGGAAGACGGCAGCGATCACCGTCGCATAAATGGCAACCCACACGAAGGGCCGGTTGGGTCGGCGTTTTGTTGCCACCATCATCAGCCCGCCGGTCGGGCGCGTCGCCGGGTCCTGTTCATCGGAACAAAGGGGGTTTGGCGAGAGGAGCGCTCGCCGCGCAGGGAAGTTAGTCCACCGCACGGCGCAAGTCAATCCCCCCAACCAGTTGCCGATTGACACTCGCCAGACCGGGTGCTAAGGTTCCGCGCTACGGGTCGACCAAATCACCCACCGGCGACCCAACTAAACACGATATAACGCTTTCTCCCGCGCAGGCTTGAGGCCCGGGAAAGGCTTGTTCCTGGTTGCCTAGGAGAGGTTCACCGATGATGCGAGAGCTGTTTGCCGCGTGTGCGGTCGTCGCAGGCCTGTCACTCGTCGGATGCGGCAAAGAGGAAGCGCCCGTCGACCCCTTCGTCGAGGCGTCCCTTCGCGAAGCCGTCTATGGCGAGATCATCAGCCCCGAGTTCAAGTACAAGATCGTCGGCCCCGAGATCGTCGACGGATTGGGAGAGTTCCTGGTCGTGCGCCAGTCGAACATGACCGAGTTCATCGTCGGCAATGGGATCGCCGCCAAAGTGGACTCCTTGAGTGACAAGGCGGGCATCACGTTCAACGTCATCAAGCAGTTCAGCCCGATGG
>DASTDR010000168.1:0-2759 GCA_035710265.1 Gemmatimonadales bacterium
CAGTCCTGCGGGCGGCTGCTCGACCCGGCCCGGTTTCGGCTCTTGACCACGCCTGTAGTATTGGGGCGCGATGAACAAGCCAAACAATGATTACTGGGCCAGCCATTTATACCTGAGTCCGCGCCAGCGCCCCAAACCCGATCAACCGGTTCGTGATTTGCCCCCGCGCGCCGCGCAGCGCTTCAAGAAAGCGCGCGAGGAGCTGCGCACCCTGCGGCACGTTACCGAGCAGGTCGTCTATCTGGGGACCACCTGGAAATGGGTGTGGATGTACGAAGTGGGCGGCCGCAAGCTCGGCTACCTGCATCCGATGCAGTCCGGCGTGAGCGGGACATTTGTCCTGTCGGGAATCGAGGAGCAGGAGATCGGCGCCACCAACGGCCTGCCGCGCGTCATCAAGCAAGCGGTCCGCGACGGAACGGTGCTCGACGGTGTGCGCCATTGCTGGATGGAGTTCGATGATTTGGACGCCGTTCAAGCGTTCGTCGACGTCGTCCGACTCAAATACCAACTACTGGCGCGTCCCGAGTAGCCGTTGTTACATTCGTGAGCCTTCGGATGTAATTCGCGGGCCACACCGAAACCGAACCACTTAGGCATCAGAGGCCATCTGCGTTCAGCTGCGGTCGTGGTGTTGATCCTCACCCTCCCGCCTGTGGGCCTTAGCGGCCAGCAGGCCCAATCGGCTTCCTCTTCAAATCCGCGATACCAGGCGCCCGTCGTCAGCGATACGGGCGATCTGCAAGGCCCGCGCCAGCCGATCTTCTTCCGGCACGACATTCACGCGAATCAAGACCAGATCCCGTGCATGTACTGCCACTACTCGGCGTCGATTTCGAGCGAGCCGGGCATTCCGTCTTTGCAGACGTGCGTTGGGTGCCACCAGCTGATCGGCGGCTCCACGCCCTCGCACCAGGCGGAGATCAAGAAGGTTCGCGATGCGTGGCGGGAGCGGAAAGTGCCGGAGTGGATCCGCATTTATGCGCTGCCCGGGTTCGCGCGCTTCCCGCACATGCGCCACATCAAGGGACTTGGGACGAGGCTGGGCGTCGATCCGAACGCCACGTGTGCGACGTGTCACGGCGACGTGAAAACCATGCCGCAGGTCTACCAGGCATCGACGCTCACGATGGGGTGGTGCGTGCGCTGCCACGTCGAGAACAAGGTGAGCCGCGACTGCAGCGTGTGTCACTACTGATATGACCGACTCCATCGATCGCCGCCGGTTTCTGAAGGTTCTGGGCGTCACGGGCGCGGGGGCCGCCGCCGTTTCGGCGTGCGGGATCGGCCCCGAGCCCACCGAGCGTCTCATTCCATATCTGATCCAGCCCGAGGATCAGATCCCCGGTAACGCCACCTACTACGCCACCACGTGCCGCGAATGCGCCGCCGGTTGCGGCCTCCGCGTGCGCGTGCGCGAAGGGCGCGCCGTCAAGCTCGAGGGGAATCCTGATTCGCCGATCAATCGCGGGCGCCTGTGCTCGCGCGGCCAGGCCGCGATCCAGGGTCTCTACAACCCTGATCGCGTGCGGCATCCGATGGTGCGCAATGCCAACGGCACACTCGAAGCGATCGACTGGGACGGCGCGATTCAACGGCTGAGCGCCAAGGTCAGCGAAGCGCGCGGCACAGGCATCGTCTTCCTGACCGGCGCGGAAGTCTCGAGCTTCGGCGATCTGGTGGACGAATGGATGCGCCAGGTCGGGGGCCGCCGTCTGAGCTATGAAGCCTTCGGATTCGACGCATTACGCGCCGGCAACCGCATGGCGTTCGGCACGACCTCGCTGCCCACCTACGACTTCGCCAATGCGAAGTATCTGATTTCGTTCGGCGCCGATTTCCTGGACACCTGGCTCTCGCCGGTCGAGTTCCAGAACGGATTCTCGCGCTCGCACGCGTTCGACGGTGAGCGTCCCGCCTCGATGGCCAAGTTCGTGTACGTAGCCCCGCGGCTCTCCCTGACGGGGATGAACGCGGACGAGTGGATTGGGGCGCGCCCCGGCACCGAAGGCGCGCTCGCGCTCGCGATGGCGCAGGTGATCGTCAGCCGCCGCCTCGCGGCGGTGCCCGCCGACGCGGCCCGGCTGTCCGGGATGCTCGGGCGGTTCACGCCCGCAGCCGTCGCGGAGCAGATCGGCATCGAGCAGGACGTGATCGTGCGGCTCGCCACCGAGTTCGCCAATGCGCGCGGCGGCTTGGCGGTCGCCGGCGGCATGGCTACGCAGTACGCGAACGGTGCCGAGATCGTCGCGGCGGTGAACATCCTGAATTACGTGGCCGGCTCGGTCGGAACACTCGTCAAGTTCGGCGCGGATCTCGCCGCGGGCGCGACCAATAGCTTTGCCGAGATCGCCGCACTGACCTCCGACATGGCGGCGGGCAGGGTAGCGCTGCTCTTCGTGCATGGCGCGAATCCGGCGCACTCACTCCCCGGCGCCTTCCAGCAGGCGCTCGGCAAAGTCGGGTACAAGGTGAGTTTCTCATCCTACATGGATGAGACGACCGCCGCGTGCGACCTGATCCTGCCCGACCATCATCCGCTCGAGCAGTGGGCGGACAGCCGGCCGCGCGCTGGGCTGACCGCGTTCCAGCAGCCGGTCGTGCAGCCCGTCTTCGACACCAGGCAAACCGGCGACGTGATCCTGCGGCTCGCCGGCCGAAGCGGGACGTTCCAGGACTATCTCCAGGCGAAGTACCGTACGGGCCGCGGCGCAGGGTTCGATCAGTTCTGGTTCGACGCGCTGCAGCGCGGTGGAGTT
>DASTDR010000169.1:0-6971 GCA_035710265.1 Gemmatimonadales bacterium
GGCGGGTGCCTGGTGACAGCGCCAAGGGAGTGATGAGATTCTAGCGCGGCTATGAAGTGACACTCGGCTCATGTCGGATCAGGCGGCTATTCCTGCGAACTTGATGATCCAACCTTTCGCAAATCCCCGTACCGGTACCCAGAAGAATCACGCCGGGGTCGTAGTAGTGATTTCGCGCATGACTAGCGGAGCGTCACTGCTTCAAAAGAGCTGGCCAGTTGGTGATCGCCTTCATCGGCCGCGTCGCCGGCGCCACAGGCGACAAGACCACGAACCGCTTGCCGTCCAACGTGTCGTACGGCGGTGACACTGCCGGCCCCTCGAACGGGAGTGGAAACAGCTCGCGTGGGGACGACGCCGACGCCGACGTCGGGCCGAGCGTCACGTCCACAACCATCAGCGTGTTGTCTGGCGTCACGTAGTACAACTCGCGGCCTCCGGGTCCCCAAACCGGAGATCCCCCACCACCGCTCGAGATCGCCAGCTTCTCGCCACTCGCCGGGAACGACTGCAGGTAGACCTCGACCTGTCCGGACTCGTCCGATACGTACGCCACCCAGCGCGGCGACTGAGCAGGAGCAATCCGCCCGTCCGACTCTTGCGCGAGCGTCTGCAGGTACGGTTTGGCGACCGCACCCGGCGCAGGCGTGCCGTCCGGATTCACCCGGAGCGACCAGATGTCGATTCTCGACGTTTGAGACACCACGCTCAACAGCACCAGGTCTGCAGCCCAGTCGGTGACGAACTTGAACGCGGCCGGATCGGGCGCCAGCACGGTGACCCGATCGTCGCCGGCCACCCCGGCCCGCTGCATCAGCCACTCTTTTTCAGTCGGGACCGTGAATACCACCGACTTGCCGTCGGGTGACGGCGTCGGGCTCACCGTGACGTCGCCGGCGATTGGGCGGAGCGCACGACCCTGTTCGTCGATCAACCAGAGGCCGCGATCCCCTACGGCGTTTGCCTGCGTCATCAGGCGGCGGCCGGCGTCGAACAGCCGCACGCCCTGGAAGCTGCCGGCGCGGCCGACTGGCCCCAGCCGCTTGCCGCTTCGGTCGTACCACGAGGCCTGCAAGTCGTTTCCAGCGGCGTCATAGACCATCCGGCCGGTGGCCGACACGGTGAGAATCGAGTCGGCCAGGCTGCCGGACGCAACCGGTTCCAGCAGCCGCCGCGCCTCACCGCTCAACTTGAGCGCGGCGGAGTCGAACGGCTGCGCGAAGAGGGCGCTGCCAATGCGCCAGAGTAAGTGGCCAGAGGCAAACAACGCCGGGCTGTCGGCAGTCATGATCCTCCGCCCCGTCGGATCGGCGATCGTCGCGGCCCTCACTTCGAAGGGTGGGCCAGGCGCGAGGTAGAGGAAGGCCCCTCCGGGGAGCGCCTGCGGAAACCCACCGTTCTCGGTCAATTGCTTAACCTCGCCTCCGTACGCTGGCACAACACGAATCCCGCTCCCCCCACAGTTGAACAAGATCTGATCGTCACTGGACCACGAGCCCGCACATGGGAGACTCGTATCAATTTTCACGATCAAATCGTTGGTGCCGGCGGGCACGCCCACGCGCCGCAGCCCTTCTTGGCCGAAGTAGGCGATCGACTTGCCGTCCGGTGACCAGAACGGACGCTGAGCGGACTGGGTTCCGGCAATCGGTCTAGCGGTCCCATCGTCCAGTGAACGCACCCAGACCAAGGCCGTGCTGTTGACCGAGGCGACGAACGCCAGCTGCTCCCCATCGGGTGACAAGGCGAGGCCGCCGAAAGTCGCGCCGCCAATCACGAACTGGCCGCCCGGGGGAGGCGCGATTTCGAAGCGCAGCAGCGTTTCGCCGCCCCGCGGCCAGGCCCACCACGCTGCCACCGCCAGCGCTCCGGCCGTCAGCAGCATACCGGCCGCGACCGGCAACCATCGCCGGCCATGCGGCACGCTGGCGGCGGCCACGACAACGGTCTCTACACGCGCGTCGCCCCGGCGCGCTGCGCGCCGCAGGTCCACCGCTAGCTCGCGAGCGAACTGGTAGCGATCGTCGGGGTCCTTCTCGAGCGCTTTCTCGACGATCATGCGCACGGCGACCGGCGTCGGCTCATCGAGCGGCGGCATCGGCTGATGGACGATCTGGTGGAGTGTCTCCACGGCCGACGTCCCCTCGAACGGCCGCATGCCCGCCAGCAGCTCGTAGAGCACGACGCCCAGCGAGAAGATGTCGCTTCGGGCATCGCAGGTCCGGCCCTGCGCCTGTTCGGGCGACATGTACGCGGGGTGCCAAGAATGACCCCGGCCTGTGTGACCGTCTGATCGTCGGCAGCCGGAGCGTTGAGCCGCGCGAGACCGAAGTCGGCCAGCTTCGGGTGGCCGCTGGCCGACATGAGGATGTTGCTCGGCTTGATGTCGCGGTGCAGGATCTGCGCACCATGCGCGGTCGCCAGGCCGTCGGCGATCGAGGCGATGAGTTCGACCGTCTGGCGCCACGATCGCCCGGCGTTGGCCCACGTGCGAAGCGTACCGCCGTCCACCAGCTCGGTGACGAGATACTGCCGACCCTCCGACTCGCCCGCGTCGTGGACTGTCAGGATCGCGGGATGGTTCAACGACGACGCCGCCTGCGCTTCGCGCTGAAAGCGGCGGCGGGCGCTGGCATCGGCAATCTCGGACGAGAGGACCTTGATCGCGACAGGGCGCCCCAGGTTGGTGTCGGTCGCACGGTAGACGATACCCATGCCACCTTCGCCGAGCACGCCCTCAATCCGGTAGTTCCCGATCGTGGCCCCCACCGCAAGCCTCGCCATCACGGCAGACAGTGTGCGCCAGAACCACGAACGGGGATACACCAATTTCCGACGGCTACCGGGGTCAGGCGGCGATTCCCTCGAACTTCAGGCACCAACCATTCGCAAAACCCCGTACCGGTACCAAAAAATACTTCCACCACAAGCAGCGTCGTGCTGCTAGCGCATCCGCTCTGGCGTAATTCGGCTTCGGCGGCTGCTTGATGTCGAAGCCAATGAGTTCGATGGTTTCCCTCCTGCCGGTGGATACGGAAGGATCGCCCACTGGCCGCCGCTACGTCCAGATCAGACGGTGAGCATTACGTGAGATTGCATGATCACGCGGATCATGGGCTTCGGTGCGGCGGGAGAATCTGGCGTCATAACCTTGTTCCAATACAATCCGGCCAATCTGCCGATAGTCTAAATGCCTGATAAAAGCCATCATCCGCAACACGGTCTTCCTTGGGGCCGCGCTCGCCACGGCCGGCATACTGTTCGCCATCGTCGCGACCGACGGCCCGAACCCGCTCGTCCCACCGCGCCGAGTCGACCGGCTGGCCACGCTTGGCTTTTTCGCCTTCGTGGTCACCGGTGGGATCGCTGTGCCTGGAGTGGTTCTGACGTTCTTCTATCTGCGACGGCGGTACGGGTGGATCCGCGGTTCGTATCGCGTGCTGTTGTTTCTGACCGTCGTCGCCAACGTTCTGATCTTCACCACCGACGCACGGGTTCTCGGCCCAGCTATCGTGCCTACAAGTCTCTTCATCGCCTTCGCCCCGCCGGCCAGCACATTCCTGACACGCTACCCCGCGTGGCAACGGACCAAGCAACGGCTTCATCGCCGTGCGGTTCTCCTGCGCGATGGAACAGTCCAATCGTTGTTCGGTACGCCAGTCCACGGCGCCACGTTTCCAAGAATCACGTTGTGGCTCGCGGCAGTGCCCTGGCTGTCCTGGCTGATGGGAACGCTGACGCTCGCGGGCGGAGGCCGCACGCTCGGCGGTCAGATATCTATCGTGATCACGGTTGTCTACGTCGCCGCATTCTACGCAACGCTCATCGTGACACCGGTGCTCGGCTATCTGGCGGTTCGCTATCTCCGCGATATGACTGGCGCCGCAAGAGTGTGGACGCTCGCCGGTCTCCTCGCGGGCGTGAAGTGGTGCAAGGACGCTTACGACGCGTATTCGATCCTTCTGTAGAGCGTCGAAGCTCTCAGCATCGGTGAATCCGTCCCGTCGCGACTCTACAGGATCGTCCGCAGGCACGCGACCGCATGTTCTTCGGGCGTTGTAGAGCCGAATAGTCGCGTCATCCGGGGAGGCGGTGTCAGGGCCACGGCGAACGGCTGAGATTAGGAATTCCTGTTTAGGAAGTCACTGACGGGCACGGATTAACATCGTCCGCGCCCGCCTGACCACGCTCGTGCCGACGTAGAAGCGCCGACGTATCGCCAGATGCTCCATCTGGCAGCTCCGCTAGTCGGCCGACAGCGGAGGACCGACCAGCTCCCATCCGTGCTTGGCAAAGATGGGAGCGATCTTCGCGGGGTCCGGATGACCATCGCGCACGACCGGCGCAAATTCTTCGAAGAACTTGTCCGTAGCGCCCGGCGAAAAAGTGACGATGCATTCACCCGGTTGGTCGCTCACGTTCATGAAGGCATGACGCGCCCCCATCGGGATATACACGAAGCCGCCTGCCTCGCAGCTGAACACGTCATCGTCGATCTGCACTTTGTACCGGCCCTTCGTGAAATAGATGGTTTCGTGCTGGTGGTGATGGATGTGCAGTGGCGGACCGCTCTTCGGTTGAATGGCGAGCAGGAAGATATCGAGAGCCCCGTCGGTATCGTCGCCGGTGACCTTGTACAGTATGGTTTCTCCCGGCACGGAGTGGCGTAGCAGGCCCTCACCAGCGGCGAGAGTTTTGTGGGAGCGAGCGGTCACCTGAACGTTGCTGGCTCCGAGTTCGGCGATAGACATGTGCGGTTCTCCTTGAATGGGAAAACTGACGTCAAACCAAATACATGTGTCGACAATATTTGTTCCAACTGATATCAAGCCTGCCCGGGTGGTCCTTGCCGTCTTCTCTTACAACTTCTCTTTCAGGGATACGTGCCCATGCCGTCGAGCACTTCTGTCAGCAGCGTCGCTAGTCGTCGAAGCTTCGTTGCGCTGACGTGGCCCATCAATGCACGCGGCATCTGCAGGGAGTGCGGCTCGAGCTCCTGCAGGAGCTCGAGCCCTTTCTTGGTAATGCTCACCTCGACGATGCGCCGGTCCTTCTCGCTACGCGTGCGCGCCACCAGGCCGCGCGCAATCAACTGGTCCACCAGTCGGGTCACATCCGGGTCGCGGGCGATCGTCCGTTCGCCGATCTCGCCACAGGTCAAGGCCGTGGGATGACTGCCCCGGAGAATGCGCAGCACATTGAATAGGCTGGTGGACAAGCCGAACTTGGCCTTGAGGAACTTCTCCCACGGCGCAAGTACGCTCGCCGCCGTCCGGCGAATGGCAAGCATCGCTTCCTGCTCCGGGGAGGCGAAGGGGCGGGTCTGCCGGATCTGGCTGGCAAAGCTCTTGGACACCGGCAGCACATTATCTGTTCACACGACTATTGTCAAGCGGAGTTAAACTCCCGAACGGTACCAACGGCCGATGGCGTACAAACTTGCCGTCCCCGTGGCGTCTGAACGTCAGGATCACGCGGCGATCCCGACAAATTCCACAATCTCCGTGGAACACCCTTTGTCATAACCCCGTACCGGTACCAACCGTAGCGCGTAGCGCGAAGGTGGACCACCGATGGCAGGCCACCCTTCGTTTACCTGCCAACTCGACCGTCTCGATGTCTCGAGTCTGGTGAGCCTTCTCGCAGCAGCCTGCCAATCTCGCGGAAGGACTGAAAAGACAACCCCGCCTGTGCAAGGTGCAGCGTGAGCGAGCGCCGCCACACCGACCTGAAGATCGTCGCCAGCGCGCGGGTGACGTCTTCGTTCGCGTAGACATCCAGGATCAGCTCGAGCGTCTCGGCGCGTTTCCCGGGTACGGTCCGGAGGAGGCACGTGGCGAGCAATGCTCGCACGTCGTCTGCACGTTGCCAGGTCAGCGGACGACTCGCATCGTGAAGCGTTTCGAAGTCAAACCAACGGGCAACGCCGGCGTCGAGATCCACCATGACGTTCTCCGCCATCGCATCGGCGTGGGTGAATCCCAGGCGATGGAACTCGGCGAGGGCGACGGTGGCGTGTTCGATCGCCCTCTTTCGGCTCGACTCCTCCAGCTGGGGATCCTCCAGCAACGTCGCCAGCGTGTCTCCAGCAAGAAATGGCAGGACGAGCACCCCGTCCGCGTGGGCGGCAATCGAGCTGCCGCGGAGGCTCCCGTACATCCGGCGCTCGCGCTCCTCCCAGTCCCGCTGGCGCAGGACCCGCACGCCGGCATCCAGGATCCAGACCAGCAGGCCACTCATCCAGATCAGGAGCGGCGCGTAGAAGAGGCGGCGCTTTCGCACGACACGCTGGCCGCCCTCGCGGACCACCCACACCTTCGAGTACGTCGCGGAGCGAACCATCCGCCCCGAGGCGAGGCACAGGCCGAAGTAGGCACGCGCCGCCAGCTCCCGCGCTCTCTCAACCATCGGCGAGCACGCACGCGATACCCGCGGCGATCAGAATGATGCCAGCGACGTGCAGACGGCGGACCTGTTCGCCGAAGACGTAGATGCTGGCGAGGGGAATGAGCACGTAGGTGAGGCTGGTCAGCGCGTAGGCTCTCGACAACGGCGCGACTCTGAGGACGTGGAGCCAGCACATCGTCCAGGCGATCCAGGCAGCCAGCCCCGACAGGACGCGTACGTCCCGTGCGGCGGCGAGCAGGAACTCGAGGCGGCCGAGGCCGGCCAGATGCTGGGCGCCCGACTTCAGGAGGAGCTGTCCCGTCGCCGAGAACGCGATCGCAGCGAGGATGAGAACCAACGTGTGTGCCGACATCGCGAGGGTCATCCTCCTGAAACGCGGGACTCTCCTCCCGCGACAGCAATGACGAGCTTCGTCACCGTGGTCACCAGGTGGAGCGCCACTCTCACCGGCAACACACTACGACCTGCTGAATGCCGGGGGACCAAGGCATAGGATCGTGCCGCTTCGGCAGTCCACGACAGCGCCTGCAGCAGCGACGCGGATGCGGTCAGGAAACTCGGCA
>DASTDR010000170.1:0-2135 GCA_035710265.1 Gemmatimonadales bacterium
AGCGGCGACGTTCGCGGTCAGCGAATCGGGTTGCAAAGCTTCCCACGGCTTGCCGCTCGTGAACCCGGCCGCGCTGCCCCGGGCCCAGTGCATCGGCGTGCGGAGGCGCTCGTCGGGCTTGTCCCCGGTCATCCCAATCTCTTCGCCATAATAGATGAAAGGGACCCCCGGCAGCGTCATCAAAATCGTCGCGGCCAGCTTCACGCCGGCCACGTCGTTCTTGAGGAACGTCATCGTCCGCGTCTGATCGTGATTGCGCTGGAACGGCGCCCAGCGCCAGGCGGGTTGCGCTTCCTGGAACTGGAGCACGGTCGGTAGCAGACGTCCCGCGGTGCCGCTCTGCACGGCGTCCATCAGCGCGTCCGAAATCGGGAAGGCGAAATAGGCGTCGAGCTCGTCGGGATAGTACTTGAGGATATTCTCGACGTTGTCCCACACTTCGCCGATCGTGTAGGACTTCGGCGCGATCATGCGGATGTACTGCCCATACTCGCGCAGGGCTCGATGCGTCGCACCGGTATTGGCGTTCGAATCGCCCCGCTCGATGAGATGCCGGATCGCGTCGAGCCGGAACCCGTCCACGCCCAGCGAGTCCAGCCAGTATTGGGCGACGTACTTCGCCTCGGTCATCACCGCGGGGTGCTCGAAGTTCAGATCGGGCATCCCGCTCCAGAAAAAGCCGTAGTAGTACTCGTCGCGCACCGGCGACTTGTGCCAATTGTTGCCGGCCGTCTTGGACCATCGGAACCAGTTCCGATGCGGCGCCAGCGTATCGCGCAACGCTTCCTGAAAGTATGGATGCTCGCTCGACGCGTGGTTCAGCACGAGATCCACCAGCACCTTGATCCCGCGCTGGTGCGCGGCCGCCATGAACGCCTTGAAATCGTCGTTCGTCCCGTAGTCCGGCTCGATTTTGTAGTAGTTCGTGACGTCGTAGCCGTGATAACTCGGTGACTCCGCCACGGGCATCAGCCAGATGCAATCGGCGCCGAGCCCCTTGATGTAATCGAGCTTCTGGGTCAGCCCGCGCAGGTCGCCGATGCCGTCGCCGTTACTGTCGTAGAACGAGCGCACGAACACTTCATAGCACAGGGTGGGGCGGCCTGAATCCGTGCGCTGAAGCGCCGGCAGGACACGGATAAACGACGACGTCCCCGCTACCTGCACGAGGAGCACGAGGATTATGGGATACATTCGAAGCTCGCCTCCAATCCTTCCGCCGAGTTGGGACCGACGTACACCCGGAACGTGCCTGGCTCCACCACCGGCTTCATGTCCAGGCCAATGAACCACAGGTCCTTGACCGCGACGCGCAGCGTCACCGTTTTCGACTCATTGGGCTTGAGCGTCACCCGCTGAAATGCCTTGAGCTCCCGCACCGGGCGGCTCACGCTGCCTACTTCGTCGCGCACGTAGAGCTGCACAATCTCCGTGCCCTCGCGCGCGCCCGTATTCGCGACCGTCACCGTTGCGGTTACCGTGTCGCTCACCCGCGCCCGCGCCGTGCTCAGCCGTAGATCGCGATAGGCGAACGTCGTATACGACAGGCCGAACCCGAACGGGTAGCGCGGCTCATTGGGCATGTCGATGTATTTGGACGAAAACTTGTTCTGCGGCTGCATCGGGCGCCCGGTATTGCGATGGTTGTAGTAGATCGGGATCTGGCCGAGCCCGCGCGGGAACGTGACCGGCAGCTTCCCGCTCGGGTTGTAGTCGCCGAACAGCACGTCGGCCGTCGCGTTCCCCGCCTCCACGCCGAGGTACCAGGTTTCGATGATCGCCGGGACATGCGTCGCAGCCCATTCGAGGATCAGCGGCCGGCCATTCATTAGTACTAGAACCACGGGCGTCCCCGTGGCGACGACCTGCTCGAGCAGCTGCTGCTGCACACCCGGGAGTCCCAGCTCCGCGCGGCTCGCTGCTTCGCCGCTCATGTCGTGGCGCTCGCCGAGCACGAGCACGGCGACATTCGCGCGCCGCGCTGCCGCCACCGCCGCGCCGATCCCGGCCGTCACCGTGTCGTCGATTCCCGAGCCCTGCGCGTACACCACCTGCGATGCGGAGGCCCTCGCGCGGATTCCCTGGAGCACAGTGACGACGTCCTCGGCCCGTCCCTGGGTGTGCCAGGGGCCGAG
>DASTDR010000171.1:0-12997 GCA_035710265.1 Gemmatimonadales bacterium
GCGGCCGAGGCTGCTTCCTGACCGTGCCCGAGCCCGTCCACGACCGCGACGAGCGTCCCGACGCCGACGCGCTTGATCAGGCTGAGATCGCCCGATTCCTTCTGGCCCGGCAGCGGGATCGTCGCGAACGCGGTATCGATTCTCAAATGGCCCGGCGCCACTTTTTCATCGTGATGGTGGTCCCGCGTCCCACCACGGAGTCGACCTCGAATTCGTCCATCAGGCGCTTGGCCCCGGGCAGTCCGGCGCCCACGCCGTGCGAGGTCGAGTAGCCGTACTGCATCGCCCGGTCGATGTCGGGAATCCCCGGTCCCTGGTCGATCGCGACGACCGAAACGCCCTGGCGATCGCCGTTCTGGACGAGACTCAGAATGATCTCGCCCTTCTTGGCGTACATCAGGATGTTGCGCGCGATCTCGGAAATAGCGGCGGCGATGACGGTCTGCTCGCCGCTGGAGAAGCCCGCGACGGCGGCTAATGCGCGACCTTGCTGTCTGGCTTCTACGACATCAACGTCCGCGGCGATCGGTAGCCGAAGCTCCTCACCCACGGTCGCGCGGCCTCTTTGGTTTGCTGTCGAACCCGCGCTCTTCGGTGCGCCGATTCAAGAAGGCGAGACCTTCTTCGAGATCGAGCACCGTGGCAACGCCCTTCAACGTCAGGCCCAGCTGGACCATCGCGAACGCGACGTCGGGCTGAATCCCCACGATCACCGTCTCGGCCCCGCGCAGGCGCGCCATGTGGGCGATGTCGCGCAACGTCCGCACCGCGAACGAGTCCATGACGTCGAGGGCGGTGACGTCCACGATGACCCCGCGGCAGCGCGAGCGCCCGACTTGGGCGATCAGCGCTTCGCGCAGGTGCGAAAGGTCGGCGTCGGTGAGTGCGGACTGAATCGAGGCAATGAGATATTGCCCCTGCCGCAGAATAGGGACTTCCACGGCGTCCTCCTGCTAGCGCGAGTTTTCTGGGGCGATCTCGCGAACCGGCGCGAGCGTCGGCGCGGCCCGGTCGGCCAGCAGCCGCTCGGCTTCTTCGATGCCACCCTGCAGGTCACCGACCGTCGCCATTTCGGAGAGGTCGACGCCGATCGTCACGAGGGTCTGCGCGATTTCGGGCGACAGGCCCGTGACGATGACGGTGGCGCCCAGCAACCGGGAGGCTTCGACCGTCTGCACGAGGTGGTTGGCGACGCCGGAGTCCATCGCCGCCACACCGGTCACGTCGATGACGACGACCTTGGCGCGGTTGGCGCGGATGGCGCGCAGCAGCTGCTCGGTCAGCTGGCGCGCGCGCTGCGGATCGATGACACCGATGATCGGCAGAATCAGCAGCCGCTCGCGCACCTGCAACACCGGCGTCGACAGCTCCCGGATCGCTTCCTGTTGCTGCCGGATGATACGCTCGCGCTCTTCGACGAATCCGACGGCCACCGTGTTCGCGATCCGGTTGGCCGCGGGCTCGTACGAGTCGAGAATCCGGTTCAGTTTTTCGACATTGTCCTGGTATTTGTTGAACAACGAGCGGGCGAGCACGTCACGCAGCAGCAGCACGATTCCGACGACTTCGTCCGTTTCGACGCCTCGCGGAATGATTCGCTCCGACAGCCGCCGCGAGTAGGCTTGGAGCGCCTCGAAGGTTCCGGTTTCGAGCGCCTCCACGTAGTTGTCGTACACGGCGGTTGCTTCGGCGAAAATTTCCTCTTCGGTCATCGCCGTGAGGAGCTCGGCGCGGGTGATGCGTCGCGCCCATTCCTCGCGCAGCTGCGTCCGGTTCTGCCGCAGGTGCGCGACGAGCTCGCGCAGCAGACCCGCGGACGATTCGGACAGCGCGGGTGACTCGGAACTGCGCGTCGATACGCTCATGCTTCGCTTGGTGTCAGCCATGGCTCCAAACCTAGTTGGGGTGCTTTAGGGAGCAAGGCCCGCGGCCCTGCCCTTGCGGCGTTCCTTCGTCTCGTACAAGGCGACATCTGCTGCGTTTAGCAGAGCCTCGACGGTCTCGCCGTGGCCGGGGTAAACTGCTACCCCGACACTGATCGACAGGTTCGGCTTCTCGGCATCGGTCGCCAGCCGGTCGACCACGCCGCGGGCGACATGCCAGGCCGCGGCTTCCCCGGTCTCCGGCAAGACCAGGGCGAATTCATCCCCGCCGAAGCGGGCGGCGGTGTCCGTCGCGCGGCACGAACCCAGCAATGCCTCGGCCACCCGGCGGATCGCCAGGCTTCCCGCCAGGTGCCCATGCCGGTCGTTGATCTGCTTCAGCCCGTCGAGGTCCAGCAGCACGACCGCCAGCGGCTGGGCGGTGCGGCGCGAGCGCCGGATCTCGGCCTCGAGCGCGTTGATGAGCTGGCGATGATTGGCGAGACCGGTGAGCGGGTCGGTGACGGCCAGCTCGCGCCACGTGCCCTGGATGTCTCGCTGCGCGGCCACGACGGCGGCCAGCACCAGGCTCGTCACCGCCGTGATGCCGGTCCACACCTGCAGCAGCACCAGCGATTCATTGGTGGAATAGTCCGAGAATGGTCCCACACCGGACAAGGTCCGGGCGATCGCGATGCCCGAAACGAGCAGCATCAGGGTCGCCGCTTCCCGCGGACCAAACCGGAACGCCCCCCAGATCATCACCGGCCACAGCAACACGGTGAGCGGATAATGACGCTCGGGAAATACGCCGCCGAAGGTCGCGTTCGCCACCCCCGCCGTCACGAGCAGCAGCGCGATCGCTTCGATCACCTGCGCGCGCGTCCACGACGGCAGCGGTTTCACGCCGATCCAGAGGATCAGCGCGGGCGCGATGACGATGTCCCCCACCGCGTCGCCGAGCCACCAGGTGAGCCAGATGCGCGTAGCCTCGCTCCACGCCGCCAGCCCGCCGAGCCCGAGCGACACCACGCCGATGCTCGCCGAGATCGTGGTGCTCACGAGCGCGGCGAGCAGCGTGAACCGCAGAATGTCGCGCACGCGATCGAACACGCGCCCACCGCGCGCGAACCGGTTCACCAGGTACGCCGCGACGAGTCCTTCGAGCGTATTCCCGATTGCGATGCCGATCGACGGGAGCACCACCCCGGTCGTCGACACGTTCGCGAGAAAGGCGGCGACGAGGATGGCTGGCCACACGCGATAGCCGTACAGGACGAACGCGGCGAGGGCGATCCCGGCCGGAGGCCAGATCGTCGTGACCGAACTGTTGATGTATGCGAATCGGAGGCCAAGCCGCGCCGCGAAATAGTAGATCAGCGCGAGACCAAACAGCACCGCAACGCGGCGTAATGACTGGCTCATCCGGCCTAAGCTAAAGGAGGGATTAGGCATGATTCATGCCTCATCCTCACGAGGAATGCCGCTGCTTCTGGTCAAAAAATACATTACGTCCAAGAACGGGGGTGGAGTGTGCCTTGGACCATTCGCCGTGTCGAGCGCCGGGTTTCTCCCCAGCGTAGGCGCGGAATAGACAATAGGGCAGCAGATCGTGAAGGATCGTTGAACCGCCGTCGCGCGGAGCGCCGTGTTGCGTCCGCGCCGGTGAGCACGGCGGCGCGCATCCGCGTGCTGGTTGTCGAAGACAATCGTCTGATGCGCGACGGGCTCGCGCGTCTGCTCGGCGCGTATCCCGACGTCGATGTCGTCGCGAGCGCCGAGAACGCGAACGCCGCCACGCCGCTGTTGCAGAGCGCGAAGCCGCAGGTCGTGCTGCTCGATGCAGCCCTTGCCAACGGCGACAGCTACAATCTGCTGAGGAGCCTCAAAGCGTCGGCGCCCGAAGCGAAGGCTGTGCTGATCGACTTCGTACCCGCGCAGCAGGACGTGAGCGAGTTCATCGACGGTGGGGCGAACGGTTTCATCATGAAGGATGCGACCGCCGAGGACATCGTCAAAGCCATTCGTACGGTCGCGAGCGGAACCGACCTGCCCCCGCCCCCCGCTCTGCCGCGGGCTGCAGGCGAGGGCAGCGGCGGGGGCGGGGGCGGGGGCGGCGGCGGGACCGCGCAGGGCGTCGTGCGGCTCACCAAGCGGGAGCAGGAGATCAAGGAGCTCATCGCCGCGGGACTCGGAAACAAGGAGATCGCCCAGCGGCTCAACATCGCGACCAACACGGTGAAGAGTCACGTCCACAACATGCTCGGCAAACTCGCCGCGCTGACTCCGCCCGACCGGCGCCAGGGGAACCGCAGCCGGCGCGGCTCCAGCCGCCGGTCGTATCGTTTTACGCGCTGAGGTCTTCTCGGGCAGCTCCTGCAGGAACCGCTGAAAGACCGGATTCCCCGGATAGCGCGCGGCTAGTCCTTCGACATAGCCGCGCGCTTCGTCTTGCAGGACAGCGCTGCCCTTGGAGTCGCGCGCCGCTTCGCGCATCAGCGCAGCCGCCAGCACCCAGGTGCCTTCGACGCGCGCGAGATCGCCGTCGTGCGCCACGCGCCGCATGTAGCGGATCCCGCGCTCGGCGTCTCCGCTGCCCAGACCGATGAGCCGCGCGAAGAAGCGCGCCAGCGTCCCGGCGCGCGCGAGCCCGTAATCGTACACCCCCAGCCCTAGATAGCAGTCCGCGCAAGACGAATCGGCGGCGAGCAGCCGCCGGTAGATATCGCGCATTGCCTTGGCGTCTTTGGCGGCGCTGAACGAATGGCCGTTTTCTTCGCGCTGGCGCGCGCGATAGCCCAGCGCCGTCGCACGCCAGAAATCGGCGCCCCCGCCCCCGCCCCGGCCCCCGCCCCCGCCCCCGGGCGACGCGCGCCGCAGCGCGACGCTCAGGAGCGAGTCGATCCGCTCGAGCTCGAACGTCGCTGAATCGAGCGCGGCGGCCCACCAGATGTACGCACCCGCCTGAAATACGACCGGGGCGGGATCGCTCGTGTCGCGCGCGGCCAGGTCGGCGAAGTGGGCCGCGGCGCGCTCGAAATCGCCGCCGTACAGCGTATCCAGCCCGGCGCGCAACGCGGCGCGCGGGCGATCGGTCGCCGGCTGAACGGAGGCTGGAGGGGGAGCGCTAGGAAGACTGCCTTGAAGCAGGAGGACGAGCCCGAGCAACACTTGTCCGTCAGCGCGGAGCGGTGATGGGAACGGCCGCTGTCAGGTGTGCCGTGCGCGCCGCGACGGTGCGAGCGAGATCGCGTAACGCCACGCCGGCGGGCGAATCGGGCTGGCTGACCACGATCGGCTCGCCCCGGTCCGCCAGCTCGGCCATCCCGGCTTGCAGGGGAACCTGGCCCAGCAACGGCACACCCAGTTCCGCGGCGAGCCGTGCGCCACCGCCGGCGAGAAACAGTTCCGACCGGTTGTGACAGTGGGGGCATACGAAAAAGCTCATGTTTTCCACGATTCCCACGACTCCGACGCCCACCCGCTCGAACATCTTGGCGCCGCGCAGCGAATCGCCGACCGCCATTTCCTGGGGCGTCGTCACGATGATCGCGCCATGCAGGCGCACGCTCTGGGTGAGCGACAACTGCGCGTCCCCGGTGCCGGGCGGCAGGTCGACCAGGAAGTAATCGAGCTCGCCCCACGCCACGTCCCGCAGGAATTGCCCGATGATTTTCATGATGATCGGCCCGCGCCAGATCGCGGGCGCATCGCGCTCCACGATGAAGCCGAGCGACATCAGCTTCACGCCGTGCGCCTCGAGCGGCTGAATCTTCCCGCCCTGCACTTCGGGCTTTTCGTTGCGGCCGAACATGCGCGGAATGTTGGGTCCGTAGATGTCGGCGTCCATGAGCCCGACGCGGTAGCCCTCGCGTGCCAGCGCCGCGGCGAGGTTGGCGGACACAGTCGATTTGCCAACGCCGCCTTTGCCGCTCGAGATCGCGAGCGCCTTGCCGAGCGCCGGCATCTCGTCGGCGGTGGGCGGCGGTGGCGGAGCGGTCGCGGGGGCGGGCCGGCCCGCCGGGCGGCCGGACGGCCGGTCCGTGCCATCGGGCGCTGCGTCGACCACGCTCATCTTCACGCTCGTCACTCCGGATACACCCTCGACCGCTTTGCGCGCGCGCCGCGCGAGCGACGCTGGATCAGCGGTCGTGAGCACGAAGGTGAACGTCACCGCGCCCTGATCGTCTACCGTGAGATCGCGCACATGACGTGGCTGCGTGATGGCACCCAGCGCCGTCTGCACCTGCGACTGGATCGCGTTCGCGCTCATTGCGGCTGCCCGTTCGCGAGGAACCGGCGTGCCGCGGTCAACACCTGTTCTTCGACATCGGCCATCGAGCCCACGAGCGACGCGCCCGCGGCCCGATGATGCCCGCCTCCCCCGAACTGATGCGCCAGCGCCGCGACATCGACCTCGCCCATCGACCGGAACGACACCTTGATGCGTCCGTTTCCGATGTGCCGGAACAGCAGCGCCATCCGTACCCCCGCGATCGAGCGAGGAAACTCGACGATGCCGTCGAGATCGTCGGCCGTCACATCATGGCGGCGCAGCGCATCCGCCGGCACGCTCACCCACGCGAGGCCGACGTCCGGCTCGACGACGAGCGTCTGCAACACCTCGGCCAGCAACCGCACCCGGCCTTCCGGCGCGCTGGCGTACACGGAGGCGTAGATCGATTCGGGATCGACGCCCTTCTCGAGCAGCGCGGCGGCCACGCGCAGCGCGCGGGCGGTCGTATTGGAAAAGCGGAAGCCGCCCGTGTCGGTCAGCAACCCGACGTACAGCGCCTGCGCGGTCTCCGCCGTGAGCGGCCACCCCGCGACGCTCGCGAGATCGAACACCAGCTCTGCGGTTGCCGTCGCTTCCGGTGCGATCAGACATGGACCGGACGGCAGTTTCACGGGACCGACGTGGTGATCGATGCAGACGAACGGCGGTTGGCGTTTGTTAATGATGGTCGCGAGACCGCCGAGCCGGCTGAGATCCCCGATGTCCAGGGACGCGACGATGTCGGCGCGCTCGATTTCACGGACCGCGTCTCTGCTGGCATCCGCGCCGTCGGGAATGAGAAAGTTGAAACGATCCGGAATGCCGGTGGGGTTGACGATGCGCGCGGAAACACCGCGCGCGCGCAGCAAATGCCACAGGCCGATCTCGCTGCCCACGCCGTCACCATCGGCGTTCACGTGCGTGGTCAAAACGACGTGGCGGGCGCTCGTGAGCGCCGCCGCCACTTCGCGTGCCGCTTTGGCGCGCTCAGGCGGAACGGGTACGCCGTTCGGATTCATCGTGAGGAAGATAATCGCGTTGTATTCGCCACCCGCCGCTACCCAACCTAGGAGCTAGTTCCTTTGGTTGGGTTGGCGACGGGCGCCGGCGCCAGATCGCTCGCCGCGGCATGAACCGCGGCTACACGGTCGGCCGATTCCCGCCGCTGCCCGTGCTCGCGCCTCCCGGGCGCGGTGCCAGCTTCGATCGCCGCACGCCATACCCGAAGTACAGGACCAGCCCTATCCCGAACCAGATGAGTAGCCGCTCCCAAGTGCTCCACGGCAATGAAATCATCAGCCAGCCGGCCGACACGGCGCCCGCAGGCGCGACGAACCACACCCACGGGGTCTTGAACACGCGCGGCAGATTCGGTTCGCGGACCCGAAGCACCAGGATTCCGATCGCCACGATCACGAACGCCAGCAGCGTGCCGATGGAAACGAGGCTGGCGGCTTCGCGTACCGTCAACAGCGCCGAGAAGATCGCGACACCAACGCCGGTCACGATCGAGGTGATCCAGGGCGTCTGGAACTTGGGGTGGATGCTGCTTACGAACGGCGGGAGCAGTCCGTCTCTGGACATCGTCCAGAAGACGCGCGATTGGCCCAGGAGCATGACCAGGATGACGGATGAGAGACCCGCGATCGCGCCCAGCTTGATCAGCGTCGACATCCAGCCCAGCCCCGCCCGGTCCGCCACAACGGCGATCGGATCGGGGACGTTGAGCTCTTTGTAAGGGACGACGCCGGTGGCGATCCCCGAGACGACGATGTAGAGCACCGTGCAAATGAGCAGCGAGCCGATGATGCCGATCGGCATGTCCTTCTGCGGGTTTTTCGCTTCCTGGGCCGCCGTACTGACGGCGTCGAACCCGATGTAGGCAAAGAACACGACCGCAGCGCCGGCCATCACGCCGCTGAACCCGAAGTGTTGAGGGTTGCCGGTGTTGGGCGGAATGAACGGATGCCAGTTGGCCGTGACGATCGAGCCAGCCGCGAAGGCGATGAACAGGAGCACCACGGCGACTTTCACGAACACGATGACATTGTTGACGTTCGCGGATTCCTTGATGCCGACCACGAGCAGCGTCGTAACCAGGGCGATGATGACGACCGCCGGCAGGTTGAAAATCGCCGCCGCCTGGGTGCCGTCTGCGCATTGGACGACGGTACCGCGAGCCGCGGAAAGCGCGCAGGGGATGTCGATGCCCACGTCGTGGAGGAACGAGACGACATAGCCCGACCAGCCGATCGCCACTGTCACGGCCCCGAGGGCGTATTCCAGCACTAGGTCCCAGCCGATGATCCAGGCGATGAACTCGCCCAGGGTGGCGTACCCGTACGTGTACGCGCTCCCGGCCATCGGCACGAGCGAGGCGAACTCGGCGTAGCACAAGGCGGCGAAGATCGACGCCACGCCCGCGAGAGTGAAGGAGAGCACGACCGCCGGTCCCGAATTCACGGCCGCCACCGTGCC
This sequence comes from Gemmatimonadales bacterium, assembly GCA_035710265.1. GTDB lineage: Bacteria > Gemmatimonadota > Gemmatimonadetes > Gemmatimonadales > GWC2-71-9 > 20CM-2-65-7. The sequence goes on from DASTDR010000171.1 coordinate 8,617, forward strand.
CGTCAAGACGAAGATGCCGGTGCCGATGATCGCGCCGATGCCGAGCAGCGTCAGGTTGAGCGGTCCGAGCGCCCGCTTCAGGCTGTGATCGGTGAGCGCCTCGGTCTGCAGGTCGGTGACGCTTTTCCGGCGGAACAGGTTCATGCGGGTCCTCTCTCGGGAGGTGACGAATCGACGGCGCGGAACGCCCCAACGTTCCCTGGGGCCGGCGATCTGTCAATAGAGGGCTGGTGGCAAAGGCTGTAGCCTTACAGGCTGTAGTTGGGCGCCTCGCGCGTGATGACGACGTCGTGCGGGTGCGATTCGCGCAGCCCGGCCGCGGTAATGCGCATGAACTGCGTCTCGGTCCGCAGCGCCTTGATGTCGCACACGCCGCAGTATCCCATGCCGCTCCGCAGCCCGCCGACCATCTGGTAGATCACGTCGGCCACCGGACCACGGTACGGCACACGTCCTTCAATACCCTCGGGCACGAGCTTTTGCTGCGAGACCTCGCCCTCCTGGAAGTAGCGATCGGCTGATCCTTCTTCCATGGCCGACAGGCTGCCCATCCCGCGAATCACCTTGAAACGCCTTCCCTCCAGCAGGAACGACTCGCCCGGGCTCTCCTCCGTGCCCGCGAGCATCGAACCCATCATCACGCTTTCGGCACCGGCCGCAAGCGCTTTCACGGCATCGCCCGAGTACTTGATGCCGCCGTCGGCAATGATCGGGATATCGCGCGCGCCCCGTACCGCATCCACAATGGCGGTGATTTGCGGGACGCCGATGCCGGTGACGACGCGCGTCGTGCAGATCGAGCCGGGACCCACGCCCACCTTTACCGCGTCGACGCCACGCTCCACCAGCGCCCGGGCGCCATCCTCGGTCGCGACGTTCCCGGCGACGAGCTGCGCTTCAGGGAACGCGTCGCGCAGGCAGGCGACCGTGTCGAGCACGCCCTGGCTGTGCCCGTGCGCGGAATCGACGACGATCACGTCGCAGCCCGCATCGAGCAGCGCCTGCGCGCGCGCGCGCGCCTCGGAGCTGCCACCCACGGCGGCGGCGACCCGCAGCCGGCCGTGTGCGTCCTTGTTCGCCTCGGGATACTGCCGGCGCTTGAAGATGTCCTTGATGGTGATGAGGCCCTTCAACAAGCCCTGCTTGTCGACGACGGGCAGCTTCTCGATGCGATGTTTGGCGAGAATGCGCTCGGCCTCATCGAGGGTGGTGCCGACGGGCGCGGTCACGAGCTTGTCTTTCGTCATCACGTCGCGAATCGGCCGGTCGAGCTCGCGCTCGAACTGGAGGTCGCGGTTCGTAATGATGCCGACCAGCTTCCCTGCGCCGTCGACGATGGGGACGCCCGAGATCTTGAACCGCACCATCAGCTGCTGCGCCTCGCGCAACGGCCGGTCGGGGCCGAGCGTGATCGGATTCATGATCATGCCCGATTCGCTGCGCTTCACACGGTCGACCTCGGCGGCCTGCCGGTCGATGGTCATGTTCTTGTGAAGCACCGCGATGCCGCCCAGGCGCGCCATGGCGATCGCCATTTCCGCTTCGGTAACGGTGTCCATGGCGGCGGAGATGATCGGGATGTTGAGGGGAATCGAGCGCGTGAAGCGGCTGGCGACGGAGACGTTGCGGGGATGCACCGTCGAATGACGGGGCACGAGCAGGACGTCGTCGAATGTGAGGGCGACGTCGGGTCGGAAGGTTCCCATGGCGGAAGTTACTGGGGGGTCTTGGTTTCCTCAACCGGTTTTTCGACCGGTTTTTTCCTTGCTTCCTCGACGGCCGCCTTCCCCGCCGCGGCCAAGCCCTCGAAGAATCGTCCGGCCTTCCCGACCGCATCCATGGTGCCTTTGATGATCGTGACCGGCACGCGACCGGCGCGCATCGTGTCCTCCAGCGTTTCGGCCACCTTCTGGAAGGCGGGGGCGCCGGCGGCGCGCTGGGCGTATTTCGATTCCAGGAACTCGATGTAATCGAGGACCTGGTACGCTTGCTCGTCCGGCAGTGCGTCGAGCTTGCGACGGATGCGTTCAGTCAGTACGTCGTTCACGGTGTAGCGCCTCCCTCCAACGAAACCAGCTCGACGACAGGGTTGCCGAGGTAGCGGCTGCGGCCGTTGCGCACGCGGGCGGTGATCTGGATGGTCGCGAGCGGTGTCAGCGCGCGGAATGCCGGCAGCCGGCTGTCGGATACGATCACATAGACGAAGCCGCGTTCGGGGAGCGGGCCCCGGGCGAGAACATACGACGATCCGATTGGAATGTCGGGCCGCAATTCGTCCGCTTGCTGAATCGCGATGAACTCGACCCGCCACTGCAGCACCTGGCCCAGGTAGCGCTGGGGCTCGGCGCGCAGCTCGGCGGCGGTGATGCCGACGAGCACGCCCGCGGGGGCGACCTGGAGCTCGCCACCTTTGACCCAGCCTTCGAATTGAACGCGGGTCCATTCACCATTCCGGCTCAGGACCCGCAGCGGGATTTCCGCCGCCAGCGTGCCCGCTTCCGGGCCGTCGGGCGCGCGATAGACGGTGGTCATGCGCATGGGCTGCGCGCGGCTCGAATCGACCGGTGCATTCCCCGTCGTACCGGCTGCGTCAACGCCACTGTCGGCGGTAGCCGAATCGGTGGTGCGGGTCGCGACAACGTCCGCAACCGGAGCGAGGCTGCTGCGCTGCATCCATCCTTCACGCCGGACATGCAACCAGCGAGCGCCGCTCGAGTCGGCGGCGGCGCGCTTCAGACCGAACCCGCGTGACAGCACCGCAACCAGCGGCCCCGCGGGAGCGGCACGCAGATTTTCATTGGGCGAGCGCGTGACCAGGAGGTCGAAGTCGGGCCGATCGCTCGGACCGACCGAGGTGGCAAAGATCCAGCCGTCGAGCGTGACCTGGATCCATTCGTTTCTGGTCGCCCCAGCGGTGGTCACGACCGCACCCTCCGCGAGTCGCGCGATTCGCCGGCCCGCGACGTCCGCGAAAAACCACGCGTTGTCGGCCGTGACGCGATAGCGGGAGGGAGCCTGCGCGTGCGGGCCTCCGAGGCCCGCGACAACTAGTAGCGCAGGAACGATCTGGCTAACTTGCATCCCCTTCAATATGACAATGAGCCGCAACACGCGCACCCCGGTGGTCCTGATCGTGCTCGACGGGTGGGGCTTTCGACCGGGCCGCGACGGCAACGCCATCGAGCTGGGTGACACGCCGGTATGGCACCGGCTGTGGGAGCGCGCGCCGCGCACGCTGCTCGAAGCGTCCGGGCTCGCCGTGGGACTTCCCGCGGGACAGATCGGCAACAGCGAGGTGGGGCACCTGAACCTCGGCGCGGGACGGGTCGTGCCCCAGGACATGGTACGCATCTCACAGTCCATCGATTCTGGAGAATTCTTTCGACTTCCAGAGATCGTGGAGCTGGTGGACGAGACAAGACGCCACGACGCCACGTTGCACGTCATTGGATTGATAGGAACCGGTGGCGTTCACGCATTGGACAAGCACATGTTCGCCGCGGTCGAGCTCGGGCGGCGCGCCGGGGTCAAGGTTGCGATTCACGCCTGGCTGGACGGGCGCGACTCGCCTCCGAAGTCGGGCCTCGGGTTCATGGAGGAGCTGGTAGCGGCGGTCAAGAACAACGGCGGCGGTCGGGCGGTCGTGTCGACCATTGTGGGCCGCTACTACGCCATGGACCGCGACAAGCGCTGGGAGCGGACCCGGCTCGCGTATGACGCGATGGTGAACGGGATTGGCACGCCCGTCGCCGATCCGCTGACCGCGATTCGCCTGGCCTACGAAGCGGGCGAGACCGACGAATTCGTCAAACCGCGGGTGATTGCGGGCGCGCCGCTGATTTGCGACGGGGACGGCATCTTCTGCTTCAATTATAGAGCCGACCGCATGCGTCAGATCGTGCGCGCCCTGGCGGTGCCCGGGTTCGATGGGTTCGACGTGACCGGCCGGCCGAGCGTGCGGCTCGTCACGATGACGCAGTACGACGAGACGTTGCCGTTCCCTGCCGCGTTTGGGCCGATGGTCTTGTCGCGCATTGTCGCGGAGGTGCTCGCCGACAGCGGCAAGACGATGTTTCGAACGGCGGAGACCGAGAAGTACGCGCACGTGACCTATTTCTTCAACGGCGGTTACGAGCCGCCGTACAAGGGTGAGGAGCGGCTCCTGGTTCCTTCTCAAAAGGTCGCGACGTACGACCTCATGCCCGAGATGAGCGCTCCCGGCGTGACCGATGTGCTGTGCAAAGCGATCGAGCAGCAGCAGCACGATTTCATTCTCTGCAACTACGCCAACGGGGACATGGTGGGCCACTCCGGTGTGCTGCCGGCCACGATCAAGGCCGTGGAAACGGTCGATCGCTGCCTGGCGCGCGTGCTGCCCGCG